>JABUEW010000002.1 GCA_013314855.1 Bacillota bacterium
TGCCTTATGGAGTATACCCTTGCCACCAAAATATAAGTATAATATAATAGCAACATAGCAACAGGCACTTTTAAAAAACATTTTACCACAATATTGGCAAGGTGATTATATGGAAAAGGGCAAAGAAATAAAAAGGTTACAGGAGATTATGTCGGTCTTTGTAAAGCACGGCTTAAAAGATGGCATAGCCATTATAAATAAGCCTGCACAGGTAAGGGCAGCAATGGAGGAACTGGGTCCCACCTTTATTAAAATCGGGCAAGTTTTGTCAATGCGTCCTGATATTATCAGCCAACCCTTTATTGAAGAGTTCAGGAACTTAAGGGACAATGTAAAACCGGAAAGCTTCGAAGATATAAAGGCAATTATAGAGCATGAACTGGCAAAGCCTTTGGATGATATCTTTTTATCCTTTGAAAGTGAGCCTATAGCCTGTGCTTCAATAGCCCAGGTCCATCTTGCCGAACTTAAGAACGGAGAAAGGGTTGTTGTAAAAGTCCAGCGTCCAAAGATTAAAGATATGATGATCAGCGATATTAATATATTAAGAAGGATGGCCAAACTTTTGAAAATTACCCCCCAAGGTGCTGTTATGGACCCTGTTGAGATTATCGATGAACTGGGAAATACCTTGAAAACAGAATTGGACTTTTTGAATGAAGCTAAAAACATTAAAACTTTTGCTGAAAATAACAAGAAAGTAAAATATATTAAATGCCCTAAAGTATTTGAAAGATATACCACACAAAGCCTTCTAGTCATGGAATACATTGAGGGAATAAAAATATCGGATAAAAAGCAACTTGAAAAGAAAGGTTATTATCTTGACGATATTGCTTTGAAACTTGCCAATAACTATATGCAGCAGGTTTTTATCGATGGCTTTTTCCACGGAGACCCTCACCCAGGAAATATAATTATAACGGAAGATACTATTGCATATATCGATTTCGGAATGATGGGCACATTAAGTAAAAGTATGAGACAGAAGTATATTTCTTTATTGGAAGGTATAGCAACAGGTAATATAGACACCATAACAAACGCCGTCTTAAGGATTGGTATAAAAAAAGGCAATGTTAATCCAAACAAGTTAAGACCTCAAATTGAAGAGTTTTACAGTTATTACGCATATCTTCCAATTGAAGAAATGGATATTCCTGAGGCAATAGACGAATTGATTAAAGTTTGCAGAAGAAATAACATAGCCATGCCAAGAGAAATTACAATGCTGGCCAAGGGAATAATGACTATAGAAAGCTTAATATCCGACCTCTCTCCTGGTATTAATATCATGAAAATAACAGTCCCTTTCATTCGCAGGCTTAAATTTGAAGAAATAGATTTAAAGCAGGATATGACTGAGCAGCTTGAAAATCTATACCTGCTTTCAAAACAGGGTCTGAAGATACCCCTACGAATTGGCGACCTTGTCAACAATGCGGTTGAAGGCAAGTTAAAGGTTAAACTGGAACATTCAAATCTCGAAAAAAGCGTCGGCGAACTCAATAAAATGATTAACCGTCTTGCTTTTAGTGTAATAGTAGCAGGCCTTATTGTGGGTTCTTCCCTTATTATTAGGGCTGAACCGGGGAAAGATCTGCGCATACTTGGAATTAGCAATATTAATTTACTTGGCCTTGCAGGATACCTGGGTGCGGCCATCCTAGGTTTCTGGCTTTTAATTTCTATAATCCGTTCAGGTAGAATTTAACTCCAAAAATTTACTTGTCTAATCACCGGTTTTCTTGTTTCTTACTAACTAATTATTCCTTTCTTTTTCCTGCTTTGTTATGTTTCCACTTTATTATACTGTGTTTCCCGTATTTTTTATAGTTTCTGCTTTTATTTACATGATTTATTGGGGATTCGGTTGCAAGAGCAATCTTGCCAAACCTTTTCGACCTTTTTTCTTCCTTTCTTGCCCTGGCCTTAGTACGGACGTACTCCTGGTAGTAGGGAGATTGGCACAAAAGATACCAGCGCACAATAGGGCGAAAAAGCTTGATGAAGAACGCCCTCTTCCCAAAAAGCTTTGCCTGCTCTTTGAGAAAATCATCAAAAGTATGTTTCTGATATTTAAGAAGCCTTTCGCTTTCTTGTGAATCCATCCAGTCAGTATGGTAGCATTTCTTCCCAAAGGCCTCATCAGGCAGCATTCCTATTCCAAGCATATCCAATGCTTTTTCCATGAACTCCCTTTGATACATCTGGCATTTTTTCCCTCCACCAATCAACAGGATTTTTCCCCATATTTCCTCTGATTCAACTGCATTTGCCAAGGCATATCCAATATCGCCGGGATGTACAAACTCTATCCTGTCGGTTAGCGGCACATCATACATTATTGGGTCAATCCTTCTCCAATCTATGGACGGCGCTGCTGCAAGCCTTAATATAGACCATTGTATTCCCGAACTCATAACAATTTTTTCGCATTCTATTTTCTGGTGGCCATAATTATCTACAGGATTCAGGGGATCCCCAACCTTTCGCGGCGGTGGCAAATGCTGTGAATCTCCATATACTGCTATTGTAGAAGTAAATATAAGCTTTGGGGGATTTTCTTGAGCTTTAATTGTCTCAACAACCCGCCTGGTTCCCCCCACATTAATTTTATAAGCTAGTTCCGGAGCCTTTTCACTGGCAGGAGGAATAATGAAAGCCAAATGTACTACTACGTCCTGTCCCCTTACTGCTGTGTCAAGATTTTCTCCCGTCTTTAAATTCCCCCATATTACTTTTACTTCTCCGGATAATGATTTTGCCGCTTTTATGTTTCTTCCTGTTCTAACATCATAACATGTTACATCATGGCCTTTTTTCAATAATTCAGAAACAGCGTATTTACCTACATTTCCAAAGGCTCCCGTCAATAATACTTTCATACCAAACAATCTCCTTTCTTTACATTCCCTTACATTTTGTTAGGCCTATTTGTATCACTTATTAAGACCTATTTATATCACATTGCCAAAATTCGGCCATTTAATTCACTCTCCTAATCCCTTTTTAAGTACTTTTAACAGTATCTTGTACTCAGGCGTATTCTTAATAGTTTTCTCTGCAGTGTCAACATATATGATATCTGTTAAACCCAGTGCATAAAGCAACCAAGCAAAAAAGCGGGTAAAATCCGTAGAATCAATGTCTTTTCTTAAACCAGGCAATCTAATGGAGTTTACAAAATAATCTTCAATTGGTTTATTAAAGGGTTTGCTGTATTTTCTTAAATATTCTCCGCCAAATTCATTTGCATCCAGTATTATCAGCTTGAAAAAGTAGAGGTTTTCATCTGCAAATGATACCAGGTTATCCAACACTGTCTCTATATTCTCATCCAAGGTTTTATCATAAGATACCCCTTTAATAAATAGTTCAATAAAATTTCCTGGGAATTTCTCACAGAACAAATGCTCAAATATTTCCTCTTTGGTCGAGAAATAATTGTAAATATTTCCCTGCGACACCCCTGCATCAATCGCTATTTCTTTAATGCTGGTGTTGCCAAATCCTTTACTGCAAAAAAGTTTCAGGCTTGATTCCACTATTGCTTCCTTGTTTTTTCCAGGTCTCATTATGCACCGCCATTTCCGGGTATTATTCAATACCACTACACAATAAGATATCACTCGTATAATGAGTGAATGTTCATTCATATTTTAATTTTAAAAGAACACCTCTTAGTTGTCAATAGATAATTTTATGCTATTATGATAATTTTATGCTATCTGGGCTGGTTCCCTGAACTGGCTCATATAAAGATTATAGTAAAAACCTTTTGCTTCCATCAGTCCGTCATGGGTCCCTCTCTCTATTATCTCTCCGTTATTTATTACCAGTATCTGGTCAGCTGCTCTTATCGTACTCAAACGGTGAGCTATTACAAAACTTGTGCGTCCTTTCATCAAAGACAGCATGGCTTCCTGGATTTTCATTTCGGTCATGGTATCAACACTGCTGGTAGCCTCATCCAGAATAAGTATTGCAGGGTCTGCCAATATTGCTCTGGCTATTGTAATCAACTGTCTTTGCCCTTGGCTTAAGTTAGCACCTCCCTCAGTAATCATGGTATCATATCCATCAGGAAGCCTATGAATAAAAGAGTGGGCATTGGCAAGACGCGCAGCTTCTTCAACTTCCTCGTCGGTAGCATCCAGCCTGCCGTAACGGATATTTTCCCTGACTGTACCGGAAAACAGGTATGTGTCTTGAAGCACCATCCCCAAAGACTTCCTTAGCCGTTCTAATTCATATTTTCTAATGTCCACTCCATCTATGAGGATACTGCCTTCGTTTACATCATAAAAACGCATGAGAAGGTTTACTATGGTGGTTTTGCCGGCACCTGTAGGACCGACAAGGGCTATGGACTGCCCAGGCCAGGCTTTAATATTGATATTCTTCAATATAGGTACATCTTTTTTGTATGAAAAAGATACATTATCAAAAATAACTTCGCCTTTTACATTTTCAATATCAATTTTCTCTTCAGCATTATTAGTATTAACTTCAGGAGCCTGATCCATAATTTCAAATACTCTTTCGGCACCTGCCAGTGCAGACTGAATGGTATTAAACTGATTGGCTATTTCATTAACAGGCCTGGAAAAGTATTTTGAATAGGTAATAAAACTTGCAATGACTCCTACAGTTATTACCTGCTTTATAACAAGCCAGCCGCCTGCACCTGCCACCAAAGCAAAGGAAAGCTGGTTGAGCACGTTCATCAGAGGAGGTATTATCCCTGAAAAAATCTGGGCTTTTATTCCCGCCTCTTTAAGCCTTATGTTTATATTCCCAAACTCCAATACTGCCTTCTTTTCTCTTGTAAATGCTTTTACCACCCTTTGTCCCGACACAATTTCCTCAATGTATCCGTTTATCTCACCAAGCTCTTTTTGCTGGGTAACAAACAATTTCCTCGTTTTCTCAGCTATTTTAAATGTTAAAGCCATCCCCAGAGGCATTACTATAAGGCTTATAATAGTTAAAAGAGGGCTTAGTACCAGCATCATAATAAATGCTCCTACTACTGTTATAAGGCTTGAAACCATATGCACAGCGCTTTGCATTAGAGTATTACTGATTGTCTCTATATCATTAGTAAGCCTGCTCATTATTTCTCCATGAGTCCTGGTATCAAAGAAACTTACAGGAAGGGTCTGCAATTTTTCAAACAGGTCTTTCCTCAATTCCTTCACTGTATTCTGTGATATGTCAGCCATTACAAAAGTCTGAAGCCAGGTCATAAGAGCACTCAAACCATAGAATACTACCATTATAAATATAATGTTAGCCAGTTTCTTGAAGTCAACACTTCCTATTCCGCCTTTAATTGTATCAATAGCTACACCGGTAAGATAAGGACCTACAAGGCTTAACACCGAGCTTGTCAAGGCCATTATAATAACAAGAATTAATTTCGCTTTTCGCCTGTTCAAATATTTTAACAATCTTTTTAAAGTGCCTCTCGCATCCTTTGCCCTGACTTTAGGTCCCATCATGCCATGTCTCCCTGGGCCGGGACCGATCATGGGACCTCTTCCCGGACCACCTTGAAAACCGGGGCTACCTCCCATCCCCTGGCTACCACCCACACCGTGGGTACTATTCACACCTTGGGCTCTTCCCGTGCCTTGGGCACTTCCCATCCCCTGGGTACCACTCATACCCGGCCCCGGCCTGCCTTCAGAAGCCTTTCCGGCATATTGCACCGCATTTGATCCCAATCGGTTGTTATCTTCACGTGAATAACCGGTTTTAGACATAAGCCACCATCCTTCCGCCCAACTGTGAATTGTAAATATCCTGGTATACCCTACAGGTTTGTAGAAGTTCTTCATGGGTACCCATATCAACAATTTTTCCGTCTTCAAGGACTATAATTCTATCTGCTTCCATAACAGTGCTGATACGTTGTGCTATAACAAAGCATGTTGAATTTTTCATCAGATTCTTCAATGCACTTTGTATCCTTGCCTCTGTTTCCATATCAATAGCACTTGTACTATCATCCATTATGAGAATGGCTGGCTTTTTTAATAAAGCCCTCGCAATAGATATTCTCTGCTTCTGTCCCCCTGAAACATTGACTCCTCTTTGTCCTAATACTGTGTTATATTTATCAGGAAATTCCATAATAAAATTATGGGCTTGGGCTGCTTTAGCAGCCTCAATAACTTCTTCTTCCGATGCCTCCTCACAACCCCAGCGAATATTATCCATAATTGTACCGGTAAAGAGAATGCTTTCTTGTAATACTACGCCAATATTTTTTCTAAGTTCTTCAAGATCAATGTCTCTTATATCTATGCCGTCAATTAAAATGCTGCCTTCGGTTACTTCGTAAAACCTGGGGATGAGATTGACCAAAGTAGATTTACCCGAACCGGTAGGCCCTATTATTGCTATTGTTTCACCCGGCATAGCTGTAAAAGTAATGTTTTTCAGTACAGGATCCCCGGTTGCGCCTTTATATTTAAATGAAACGTTTTTAAACTCTACACGCCCTTTAAAATTTACACTTTCTTTCATTTCTTTTATTAAAGGCTTTGATACAGCTTTATTTAGTTCTGCTCCGGTTGGTTCTGTTGCTTCACCTTCAGTATTAAGAACTTCAATTATTCTATCGGCAGAAGCCTTAGCTCTGGTAATCATTGTGAATATAAAAGCCACCATCATTAAAGAAAACAGTATTTGTGTCATATATGTAATATATGCCATTATTTCTCCTACCAACATTTCTCCGGTATTCACTTTAATACCACCAAACCATATAATGGCTATTACACTTCCATTCATTATCAGCATGTTTAATGGCATAATAGCTCCAACAATACGAGCAGCTTTTATAGTAATGTCTGTTAGGCTTTGATTAGCCGTTGCAAATCTCCGGTTTTCATATTCTGAACGTACAAAAGCCTTTACCACCCTGACTCCTGCCAGGTTTTCCTGCACAACTGTATTTACTTTATCCAGTCTTTCCTGCACCTTAGTAAAGAGAAGGAAACCTTTCTTCATAACAAAAGTAATAGATAAAATCAGTAAAGGCATTGTAACTAAGATAATGATGGATAACCTGATATTTATAGTCAGGGCCATTATAATGCCTCCTATACAAAGAAGTGGCGCCCTTACCAACATTCTCAACATAAAAAGTACCGCATTCTGTACCTGGACTACATCATTTGTAAGTCTGGTCACAAGGGAAGCAGTCCTGAATTTGTCCAATGCATCAAAAGAAAATGACTGCACCTTTTTAAAAAGATCAAGTCTTAAGTCCGCACCAAAATTTTGAGATGCCTTACTTGAAAAGTATGTTGCACCTATACCTCCTCCAACACCTATAATAGATATAGCTATCATCAGTAAACCTGTTTTAAGAATAAAAGGTATATCTCCATTTGTTATACCATTATCTACTATGGAAGCCATAAGTTTTGGTTGCATAAGTTCCATAAGGACTTCAACCATCATTAATAACGGCGCAAGAACGGCCATTTTCCAGTATGGCTTTAGATATTTAACCAGTTTTTTCAAGTAATAATCACCTCTTTTTAATTTGACGGCTTATTTTTGACAGCTTATTATTAATTATATATCTTTTAACTCTTTGGACGCTTTCATAAGATTATCCCTTATATGAATTAAAAAACGTCGTAAAAGTATTTTTTCTTCTTCCGTAAATCCATCAAAGCATTCCTTTTCAAGGCTTGTGAATATTTCCTCCATCTCAATTATTTTTTCTCTACCTGTTTCTGTTAAATATACCCTAGAAACTCGAAGATCTTTATCATCGGTTTTACGAAAAAGTAGATGATTTTTCTCCATTCGTTTTAACATAACAGTAACTGTGGCATTTTTTAGTTTAAGTTTTTCCGCGAGCTCCTTCTGGCTTATTCCATTGTGATTCATAAGTGTAAACAATACCGCAGGCTGTCCGGGATATACACCCAATTTGCTCAAAAGCATATGGGTTCTATAATGATACAAGCGCATTAAATGTCTGAATATGAAATTGAGTGAATTTTCATCATATTTGATCATTCTATAACTCCCTATGCACTATGTGCAGTTTTAATTATTATAGCTAATTCCAGGCTAGTATTTTAAAGGAAATTTAATATACTACTACCTGTAACATTATTATTTACTTAGTCGACTAAACATTAAGATATTAACACATGAATATTTTTATGTCAAGGCTATTTTTGAAGGATTGTTTTTTGATAGGGTATGTATTTTTATTTATTGCTTAATATTCACGTTCTTGTTTAATATTCAAGTTCTAATGCTTCACCAGTTACCCAAAATTCGGTTTTTTGGACTTTAGTACCGGTAAGTTGCTCGCTTCTCTTGTCAGGCTGACTTCCTCCAATATATACTTCAAACTTTCCAGGTTCAAGAATGCATTTTCCTTCGTCGTTTATTAGGGCCATTTGTCTCGGTGTAAGTGTAAAAGATACATTTTTGGACTGTCCGGGGGCAAGCCTTATCCTTTTTATACCCCTAAGCTGCCATACAGGAACCTCAACTGATGCTTCAACGTCAGCCAAGTATAGCTGAACCACTTCTTCAGCCTCAATGTTACCGATATTTTGTACAGAAACAGTAAAATGTACTGTTTCTCCGGCATTTATTACGCTGCTGCTTGCTTTTATATCGCTATATTGAAATCCGGTATAGCTCAAGCCGTACCCGAAAGGATATAGAGCCTCGTTTTTCATATACCTGTAAGTTCTGTTTTTCATGGAATAGTCCCTGAAATCCGGAAGTTCTTCAGTTGACTTGTAAAACGTAATCGGAAGCCTGCCCGAAGGGCTGTACTCTCCGAATATCAATTCTGCGACCGCCTTGCCTCCTTCACTGCCGGGGTACCAAGCCTGAATGATAGCAGGAATATGTTTGTCAGCCCAGGTAATTGCAAGGGCGCTTCCTGAAAGAATCACTAATATTATTGGTTTTCCCGTATTAAAGATTGTTTCCAGGAGTTCCTGCTGGAGGCCGGGAAAATTCAAATCAGGTTTGTCCCCTCTGCCATATTCACTTGATGCGTCTCCTTCTTCTCCTTCTATAGAAGCATCCAGCCCAAGACACATAATGACTACATCCGCCCTTTCAGCAGCTGATATAGCCTCAGAAAATCTATCTTTAATTTCTCCGAGGCTTTCGACCTTATCCCTGTACAGGTGACACCCTTGTGCGTAAAATATCCTTGTACCCGGCAAAACTGCTTCTCTTATTCCTTCAAGTACTGTGACACTTCTTGAAGGCGTTCCATTATAGTTGCCCAACAATACACTTCTGCTATCAGCATTCGGTCCTATTACAGCAATGTTTTTAATCTTTGCCTTATTAAGTGGAAGTATATTGTTTTGGTTTTTTAGTAAAACCATTGATTTTCTTGCTGCTTCCAGGGCAGCTTTCCTATGCTCTTCACAGTCGTTTACTTCATACGGTATGCTGGCATAAGGTACTTTTCTCTCATTGTCAAACATTCCAAGCTTAAACCGTGCAGTCATTAACCTTATAACTGCCCTGTCAATAGCTTCCTCACTGATTAGTCCTTCTTCATGTGCAATCAGGAGATTGCCGAAAGTACTTCCGCAGTTTAGGTCACAGCCATTATTAACAGCCATTGCTGCAGATTCTGGCCCTGTGTTTGTCACCCTGTGGTGAAGGTGAAAGTCAGAGACAGCTCCACAGTCCGACACAACATACCCTTCAAAACCCCACTCTTCCCGTAGTATTTTCTGAAGAAGAGTTTTGCTTCCGCAACAAGGTTCACCATTTGTTCTATTGTACGCACCCATTATTGACTGGGCATTGGCTTCCTTAACACATTCTTTGAATGCGGGAAGGTATGTTTCCCTTAAATCTTTAGGAGAAACTACGGCATTAAAACTATGCCTTTCATCTTCAGGCCCGCTATGTACTGCAAAGTGTTTTGGAGTTGCAATAAGTTTCAGGTATTTAGGGTCGTTTCCCTGAAGCCCCTTTACAAATGCAACACCAAGCCTCCCTGTAAGATATGGGTCTTCCCCATAGGTTTCATGGCCTCTTCCCCACCTTGGGTCACGAAATATGTTAACATTTGGCGACCAGAATGTAAGACCCTTGTATATCCCGCAGTCGCCTTTACGCTGAAATTCATGGTATTTTGCCCTTGCTTCTGTAGATATTATATCTGCAATCTTATACATGAAATCTTCATCAAAAGTTGCAGCAAGCCCGATTGCCTGTGGAAATACTGTTGCAACACCAGCCCTGGCAACTCCATGAAGACATTCATTCCACCAGTTGTAAGCCGGTATTCCAAGCCTTGGAATAGCAGGGGAACTGTGAAGCATCTGTGAAACTTTTTCTTCCAAGGTCATCCTTGACACCAGGTCCTTAGCACGCTCTTCAAAGCTCAGGGTTTCATCTTTATAAGCTGGAATTTCTGACATAAAAATGCCTCCTCCTAAAAAGCTCTTAATTTTAATGTTAATTGAAAATTGAAATAACATTGCGGCATACACTCTTTTTTGTTCTTTAGTTTGCCAACAAATCTATCGATATGGTGGAGCATAGGGGACTTGAACCCCTGACCCTCGCATTGCGAACGCGATGCTCTCCCAGCTGAGCCAATGCCCCAAAATTGGTGGGGAATGTTGGATTCGAACCAACGACTTCTACCGTGTGAAGATAGCACTCTCCCACTGAGTTAATCCCCCATCATATTTTTCATATTTTTATATTACTCTTCATTACATTAATTTGTCAAGACACGGAGTGATCATCAAATATTAAATTTATAGCTTTTTGTTAACTGTTATTACTGCCTATCTTTATTAATTCATTAAATTTTTTTGAAAAACCAGTTGTATAAAAATTTATGTCTGAACCAAGCTTCTACTAACCAGGCTTCTTTTTCATATGTTCAAATATCATTATCTTTTTCTATTATTTATCATTTTCACCAGTAATAACTATGGTCTTTAATAATATAACAATATGACAATGTTTAACATATAATAGAGTAGTAAAATAAGATAATAATACATGATTAAACAAAAATTGGGGGATATATTATGCAATTTACAAATCCTTATTTATATTTATATGCATATGATGATATTGCTTTGGCGAAGATAAAAGGCGGACCACTGGCCCCTAATCTCAGTGGTTATGTTGTATTCAAGGATGTCCCGGGAGGGGTTGAAGTCTGCGCTGAAGTATGGGGACTTCCACCTTATAAACCTGCTCAAAACGGCAAACCACCGATTGGTCCCCATGGTTTTCATATACATGAATCGGGCAATTGTGAAGTGGGAGACCCTTCCGAACCATTCAAAGCGGCAGGAGAACACTGGAATCCGACAAACCAGCCACATGGGAATCATGCAGGGGATTTCCCCGTATTATTTTCAAATGACGGATATGCAAGAATGTGCTTTTTTACCAATAAATTTAAGGTGCGTGATATAATCGGGAAATCAGTTATTATACATGAAAATCCTGATGACTACAGGACCCAGCCTGCAGGAGCGGCTGGAAAACGGCTGGCTTGTGGAGTCATCAAATCTCACCTCATTTAAATGGATCTTCATTCTTATACAACATACCCTCCGGCCGGTTAAAATCCACCTCTTCAATACCAAGCATTTTCATTGCAGCAAATAAAACTTTACCGGTATGTTTAAAAGCTACCGCCGTATGATGAGGATACCTCTTTTCAATAAGTACATACCTGTAAAACCTTCCCATTTCCTTTATTGCAAACACACCTATGCCGCCAAAAGATTTGGGATCCAGATCAATAACCTCACCCTGGGCAACATAACTTTTAAGTACACAGTCGGCAGTACCCTGGAGCCTGAATATGGTTATTTCTCCCGGCCTTATTATCCCTTCCAACGTCCCCCTTGTAATATCCGGTTCTTTATCGGGTTCCAATAGGCGGTGCATAATTAACTGGTATTTCATTTGTGCCGTTTTCATACAACATACAGGAGTATTGCCGCAATGGAATCCCATAAATAAATCAGTATGCTTGTAACCTGCAAACTTGTGTTTGTTGTTTTGGTACATGTCCTTGGGAACCGTATTGTTTATATCAAGGATAGTAGGAGGTATACAGGTAGAACATGCAATTATGTATTCACTAAGTGCTCCGTAAATATCCACTTCACAAGCTATCGGAATCCCCTTGGAGGCAAACCTTGAATTTACATAACAGGGTACAAATCCAAACTGGGTCTGGAATGCCGGCCAGCATTTATTTGCAAATACGGCAAATTCCGATGCACCAATATTCGCTTCCATCCAGTCTTTTAATGTAAGTTCATATTGTGCAAGCCTCTCTAAAACAGCCGGGTAGTTATTACCGCTCCCCAATTCTTTAGCCATGTCATTTACTACATCCGGAATTCTGGGATCATCTTTATGTTTATTATATGCTTCAAAAAGGTCAAGTTCAGAATTTTCCATTATTTCAATGCCCAAATCGTATAAAGGTTTTATGGGCGCATTACACGCAAGGAAATCCTGGGGTCTTGGTCCAAAACCGAAAATTTTCAATTTGGAAAGACCAAGAATAACTCTCGCAATGTCTTCAAATTCCGATATCATATCTGCTATTTCTTCAGCAGTGCCAACAGGGTATTCCGGAATATACGGCTTTAATTTTCTTAATCCCAGGTTGTAAGAAGCATTCAGCATACCGCAATATGCATCTCCGCGGCCACCTATCAAGTCGTTCTCAGTTTCTTCTGCGGCAGCCACAAACATCACAGGACTTCCAAACTTTTGAGCCAATAAAGTTTCAGGACCTTCCGGTCCAAAGTTTCCTAAATAAACAACTAAAGCATTCACATCGGCATTTTTCAACTCATTAAGTGCTTTTAATACATCCTTTTCGTTTTCAACAGTGGTATTTGCTTCATAGATTTTAATTTTCCTGTCTTTGCAAGCCTCTACAACTGCCTTTCTTCTTTTCTCACTTAAAGTGACGGGAAAGCAATCTCTGCTTACTGCAACAATTCCCATTTTAACCTGTGGGATATTTAACATATCAACAGCCCCCTTCTTAATATAAATAAGTACATAAGTAAAGTACATAAGCATAAATCGCGCAAATCTAAGAATTATCCGTTAACAATATCCACTCCTGTATAATAGAGTGCATAATAATTATATCATTAAATGTACACGAGTACAAGCAATAAGGCAATAAGGCAATAAGGTTGCAAAATTGCAAAAGTTAACTTGTTATTCATTTGCTATTGTAGTATAATAAAGTTAGTAAATATCAAATAAGAGGAATGAGTTTATGGAAAAAATAAAAATCGAAATTGATATTCCGCAGGATGTAATTATTAGTGTTAATAAAAGTACGAAAGAGTTTTCGGAAGATATAAAAAAGGTTATGGCTGTGGAGTTATATAGTACTTCAAAGCTTTCCCTTGGTAAAAGTGCCCGGTTGGCAGGATTATGTAAGGAAGACTTTATAAAATATTTAAGTGATAAAGGAAAGAGCTTGTTTAATTGGGATGAGGAAGAATTAGAAACAGAAATTCAAACTATAGAAAAGCTTTTGAAGGAGTAAGACAATGAAGGCAATTATTAATTCGTCTCCTTTGATAGCACTGGGCGGTATTAAAAAGCTTGAGCTTTTACCGAAAATATTTTCTGAAATAGTTATTCCTCAAGAAGTATATAATGAGACGGTTGTTAATGGAAAAGATGATACAATATTTAAAGCTATAGATGGTAATGCAGGATTTAAGATTGTATCTGCAAATAACCTTATTCTTATTGAGTTTTTGAATGATTATTTAGATAAAGGTGAAGCCGAGGTTATAGCTTTAGCGAAAGAACTTGGTATTAATAATGTAATTATTGATGAAGCAAAGGGTAGAAAAATAGCAAAACGACATAGTCTTGATGTGATAGGAAGTCTTGGCATTCTGGTAATAGCAAAACATAAAGAGCTCATAAATAATGTTGGAGAACAAATTAAATTAATGATTCAAAACGGAATTAGAATTAGTGATGATGTAAAGCTAAAGATATTGGAGATGAGCGGTGAGTAATGCTATTATAATTAATTACTCGTATTTATAATTTAAATTATTATTTAGTAACGTGCATATCTATACAATAATAGCATTTCTTCCGTAAAGGTCTTAAGGAGCCTGTAAATTCACTTATGCCTTCTCAATTCTTATTCTGCTGCCCAACCCATCGGCTGTAGGAGGCTCTACAATTAACCTCCTGTAGATGCGTTGCTTCATTTCGGGTACATGGCTTATCACCCCAATCACCCTCTCTGTTGTGCTCAAGCGTTCAAGGGCGTCTATAACCATATCAAGGAGCTCCCTATCTAAAGTACCGAAGCCTTCATCAAGGAAAAAGAATTCCAGGGGGCTTTGTCCCTTTAATTGTATTTGTTTTGATAGCGCAAGAGCAAGGCATAGGGAAGTAATAAAGGTTTCACCCCCCGATAATGAGTTAACCATCCTGTGTACCCCGCCATTTATATTATCCCTTATTACGAAACCTATATCCGGCTCTAATTCCAATGCATACCTGTACCTGGTCAATGTGCCCAATGTTTCCGAAGCTTCACGGGCAATATATCTTAATCTTTCTTCTGCTACAAAGTCAATAAAGTTATTTCCCCTTAACAGGCTTTTTATTTGTTCCAGCATATCCGCTTTCCGGGATAATTCATTATTTTTATTGTTTAAAACCATCCACTCTTCATGCTTTTCCCGGGTCCTGTCAAAATTGCTCTTTGCTACTTCATACTGTGAGGATGCCTTATCTTTTGTTTCAAGCTTTTCCCTGTATAATGCTTCTATTTTATGCCATTCTTCTTCTGTGATACTCCGTCCTCCTAATTTATGTAAAAGTATGTTTTTCTGTGCTGCAAGGTTTCTTTCAATCTTTTCATATTCATCAATTTCATCTTTCAGAGTCTTTTGAGCTTCTTTGCTCAACATGGATTTTTCCACATCCTGGATGCTGTTGAAGCCTTTTTCTTTCAAAGCATTCTCAAATCTTTGAGATTCCCGCTGTAAATTCTCTTCGAATATTTTCACCTGGTTTTCCAGGGTGTTTTTTTGCATCTTCCGGTTGTTATATTGTTCTTCCAGGCTCTTTACCAGTTCAGACAGCATCTTTTCTTTTTTCCCCATGTCCAGTATTTTATTTTCAATAATCTTAATGTTTTCCTCTATTTCACTTATACCTATACCGGCATTGGACAATACATTAATACTACTTTCACCTAAAAGTTCCCTTACTTTGGATTCTTTTTCTTCCTTTATTTCTCTTGTATTTTTATAATTTGTATCCAGTTCGGCAAATTGGCTGCTCATCTGCCTTCTTTCTTCCTGCAGTTTGTCAAGCCTTTCTCTTGTTGTCTTTTGAAGTTCCTGCAGTTTTTTTATCTCTTTCTGCAGTCTATCAATTTCTCTTTCATTGCCAGAAATCCGTTCAAGTTCAAAAGAAGCACCTTTAACATTATATTTATCCAAAAACTCTTTATATAATTTTTCTTTCTCGTTGAATATTTGTAAGGATTCCTCTGTTTCTCTTTTTGTTTGTTCCAGTGTTTCCCTATTCACCTGTAATTGAGATTTAATACTGCTTTCACTAACTTTAAAACCGTTTAATATGTCTTTTCCCTTTTTTATGTTATCATTTATGGCATTAAGCCTTTTTTCCCATTTATCAATTTCCCTTTTCTTATCCTCAGCCTGCATGTTTATCTTTTCAATTTCTTCTTCCATTGCTTCCACACTTAATGTGCGTATTTTATCAGGCAGATTATCTATTAGCCTGTCCAACTCACCCCTTTTTGCCAGAATATCCTGCTTTAATTGCGTAATTTGCATTTCTGTATTACTTATCTGTCCGCTTATCTCAATGTGTCTTTTCTCTGCCTCCATAAAAGCAGCTTCAGCTTTTGAAAACAAATCTTCAGCCTCCCTTAGCATATCTTCCAGAATAAGCGTATTCTCCAGTTTAAGATTCCCTTTCTCATCTTTTACAGCATATTCTGATCCTGCATGTTCTGCATATTCTGATTGAAATGCCGGACTGGGATGATGTGTGGACCCGCATACCGGGCAAGGCTCTCCTTCCCTTAAGCTTTTTGACAAAATATATGCGGTATCCTGTTCTATTCTCTTTCTGATGTTTTTTACTTCCTCATCCCTCTTTTCCATTTCAATTTTAATGGTATCTTTATAAGCCTGTGTCTTTTTCAGGTTTTCTTTGTATTTGCCAAGTGCCTCCATTTTTTCCTGGAGCCTTGATTCCATGGTGTTTATATCTGCCGTTTTAGATTTGAGAGTATTTAAAGCAGATTTAAGTTTAAGATACTGCTCAATTATTTGGGTTAACTCCTCCCTTTCTCCAGGCTTAGCCTTTTCGTGCTCGGCAAGCTTGGCATCCAATAGTTTTAAATTCTCTTCCGCATTATTAGTATTTTTTATGATTTCAGCAAGTTCAGTTTCCAGCCTGCTTACTTTAGAAGCAAGATTATATTCCTTTTTTCTAAGAACCTCAATATTCTTTCCAGCAGCATTAAGCTCATTTTCAAGATTTACAGCCTTTTGCACTTCATTTTTATACTCCGGATCAACTTTTAAATTTTCAATTGTTAATTGGTACTTGCCGATATCTTCTTCCATAGCTGTGATTTTTATTTTTATGTTCCCTGCTTCCTTTTCTTTCAAAACAGCACTTCTTTTAACTTCCTCAATGCTGTTATGTAATATATTTATTCTATGTTCAAGCTGCTCAATTTCTTTCTTTATCTCCAGTGCATTTATAAGTTTTGTTTTATTTTCAAGCAGTCTTGGGGTCTCAATTTCCAGATTTTTGCGCTGCTTTTCCAGTTGCATTTTAGCGTCCGAAAGTTCTTTCTCTAAGTCCGGCAACCCGCTTATAACCTGGTCCAACTGTTTTTGAGTTTCCTCAAACCTTGTAACGGCATCTTTGTAACTGTTTATCATGTCTATTAATCCTTCAGCTTTAATTGACCTATCCAATAAATCCTTTTTTCTATTGACAGTTTCCAAATTGGATAAATGGGCTTTTTCCTTTTTCTCAACAAATTCCAGTTCACCAACAAGCTGCCAGACTTCTTTTGCTTCTTCAAACTTTTTTTCCAGATTCTTTAACTCATTCGCCGCCCTTTCCCTGGCCGCTTCAGCCTCTTTGAACTCCTCTTCAGCCTTGAATAGTGCTTCTTCAGAAGCGTCACCCAATGCAGATAAAGCTCCTTCCAGGTTTGATAGTTTTATTTTTGTTGCCGATATCTTTTCAGAAAGTTTCAGGTTAAGTTCCTTCCCGTATTCTTCCAGGTAAAAGATGCGCTCCAGCATATCTCTTTTCCTGGCTTTCTCCATCAGCAGAAATTCTTGAAACTTATTTTGCGGAAGCACCACAGCCCGGGTAAAATCATCATGCTTTAAACCCAGAAGTTCTTCAATTTTGCTGTTTACATCACCCAGTCTGTCAGCAATAGGTACTTCAACACTATCACATTCTTCTACAAGTCTCGCCAGTTTTGCCTCACAGGAGTTTTCAGAGCCTTTCTTCCTGTTATATACCCTTTCCACTCTATATGTTTTCCTCTCATTATCTTTCAGCAAATCAAACCTGAAGGTTACTTTAACTCTGTTGCAATCCGTGTTTATAATTCCCTGGGTTCCCATGTTTGCCCTGTGTACTTTGCCATAAAGAGCCAGGGTAATTGCATCAAGCACTGTTGATTTCCCACTTCCCGTCGGACCAAAAATACCAAAAAGCCCCGTTTCACTCAATTCATCAAAGTCAATTTTCTGCAATTGCTTAAAACTTTGCAAACCTTCTATTTCAAGATATCTGGGTCTCATATTCAATCTCCCCCAATATTTCATCGCTACCCTCATCACTGCTGCCTTCGTTTAATACTTCAAGAAACACAGACATTAATTCCTCGGATATTTCAGTTCCTGTTCTCAATTTGTAAAATTCTCTGAAGAGCTGGTCAATTTTCCTGCCCTCTCTATTTTCAAAAGCAATCTCCTCAGTTATATCATTTTTTAGTACCGGTCTTATATTTATTATCCCGGGATGTAATTGTCTGAGTTTTTTTTGTTCTTCCGCAGTAAATGGCCTATCTGTAATAATCTCAAGGTCTATCCATGCATTTTTGTCTCTTCCTGTTTCACACCATTCAAATGCCTGCATTATACCATCCCTGGCCTGCCACCTTTTTAAAGGCTTGCCGCAGTCCAGAAAAATCTCTTTTATATCCGCTTCTTTTCCAGGTTCCGCATCAATTATGTATAACGCCTTGCTGTAATCTGCTTCGGAAAAACTATAAGCTAATGGCGATCCTGAATAACATGCCGGACATGGCGCATTTTTGACCCACTGGGGTCTGTGAAGATGTCCGAGAGCAACAAAATGGGCATTTGAAGGCAGTACAGAAGGGTCAACAGTAAACGCTCCTCCCACCTGGATGGTCCTTTCGGATTCTGATTCTCTCCCCCCTCGCATGAATAAATGACTCATTGCAAGATTTATTGTATCCTTCCTGAAATTCTCCTTTAATCTTCCAAGCAGGTTTCCCACTTTATCTGAATAAGCTTTCTGAAGTAATTCTTCATCCGCTTCACGGGTTAGAACTTCCTCAAGACGCGCCTCGGATGGATAAGGCAAAGTTAATATTACCGCGCTTTCGTTACAATGTGCTATACCCAGTTCCAACCATCCGGGACCTGAATTGACAAGTTTTATATTATCCGTGTTAATTTTATATGTACCAGGGTCACTTCCCGGATAACCCAAAAGAATAATTCCGTTTTTATATGCTAAGGGGCTTGCAGCGCATAGCCTTTCCGGATTGTCGTGATTCCCCGCAATAACCACCACTGCTCTCCGTCCCCTTGCGTTAAGCTTGTCTACCGCATCGTAAAAAAGCTCTTCCGCTGCAGTTGGCGGATTATAGGTGTCATATACATCCCCAGATACAAGCACAAGATCAATTCGTTCTTCTTCCACTATTTTACACAAGCACTCAATAAATTCCCGCTGTTCATCAATACGGTTTATTTGACGGTTTATTTGCTCTAGGGATTTACCCAGGTGCCAATCCGACGTGTGCAGTATTCTCATAAAACCCTCCACTATCAACTACAGTTATATAATTATAATATCACGATAAATCCAATAATTACAAGTATGTCTTACATAACTTGGATTATGACCTATCTATATAGAATATGGAATATGGAATATGGAATACAGAATAGAATGGAATAAATACGAGGTAAATTAGATTGGTAAAGGAAACCAATAAAACAAAAGGCAGGCAAAACGTGAAGATTTAACACCTATTCTGCCTGCCTTTTTTTATTCTTGCGGGGCTATACAAGCAGTGACTATACAAGCAATGACTTTATTAACAGTGACTATATAAACAGATAAAGCATTCTGGTCTGAGGAATACTAATGCTCAGCCTGTTATCTTGAAAGCTGAAATCCACCTGAATACATTCACCTTCTATATCCTCCCCTGTAATCTTTTCAGGCTTTTTATCCATATTTATAACAATGCTACCTCTTGCAAGCTGATTGCAGTTACCTATAATGAACAGGTCATTTTCATTTTCACTAATCCATCGGCTGCATTTCAACCCCTCGCTCATGTAAAGTATACCCTCATCATCTGCATATCGTCTATTTATGATAAAGGAATTCAGCTTTCTTCTGAAACAAAGGGCCTTCCTTGCATACTCTCGAAGTTCTGCATTATCATCAAATTTATATGTTACTCCAAGCCACATTACCGACCCTAAGAGCAGAGCTCTCTCCATGTCTTTATAAAACCTGTAAACCATTTCTTCGCCATGAAGTCCTGCTCTTGGGTTGACCATATTTACCTGGACATACTCGGGGAATGTGTATTTAAAAATATTGAAGTACTCATCATAAGGGTCCCCGTTCCAGGTGAGGCTCCCCCATACATAGCTTCCATATATGTCTCCACAATTCTCAATCATAATAAACGAATCCGGATTCAGTCTTTTTAATTTCTCATTCAATGTTTTGAGTACATATAGGTATCCTTTATTAAATTCACCAATGTTTCCATGACTGTGCTTTTCATTATAACACGGGTAAGGCTCTGCCGAACCCAGTTGGTCAAGATATATTCCCGTAGCACCATAACTTTTTACCATCCAGCAAGCTGTATCGATCAGAAGCTTCTGCCATCTTTCATCAGATGGACACATTACGGCAAATTTGACAGGGCTCCCATACTGTTCGACAATGAAATCCCCATCTTCTTTTTTTATGGCCATCTCCTGACCAAGTGTGGGAAAAAACTCTGAGTCCATGTCAAATATTCTTGCATTTATATAGAAGGTAACAAAACCCCCATTTTTATTTACATAACTGCATCCATTATATAAATCCATGGAAGTCCCCAGGTCCATATCCGGGTAATACTCTGCATAGTTACAGTCAAATCCCTTTCTGTTCCAGCTGGCTATAAACATATGCCTCAATCCGTATTCCATACCTCTGTCAAACAGATTGGGTATTTTATCGAACCTGTTCATGACTTTTCCATCTTTCTTAAAATTGTAACATTGATTTAAAGCATACTCATTTTTAAGATATGAGGGATTATTATCAAACATGAGGTATTGTTCAATCCATTTTCTGTAAGTTTTTGCACCCCAATGCCAGTCCTCGCAGTTTACTGCAATGATATAAGGGTTTGATCTCCATTTTTCTCCATTCTTAATTCTTAGGTATTTTCTTATACCAAAACCCATCCATGGGTTTTTCGGTCCACCTGTCTCGACGCGCATCCCAGTTACCGGAAAATCACCGTCATTTGAGCTTATATAAAAACCGTTATTCTCGTCGTAGTAGTACATCCACATCATTGAGGCAAGACCACAATAGTTTATTTCCCTGTAATAAATGCCGTCCTTAATGTTTGTGTTGGCCCTCCAAAAATTCAAGTATCTATCCGTAACATACTCTTCAACCGGATTCTTCGTCTTCTCTCCCGCATGATGCGGATAAATAACCACATCATCCTTCCAGCTTTCGCCCAGATAAATACCGGTTATACGCGGAAATAGGACTTCCACAATATCATATTTTGTATCCCTGTTTTCCAGCTCAATGCTCCATTGGGTAGCACAATCGTCTTTTAGTTCAATCAGGATTTTTACAACAATATCAACACTGTTTTCTACACTGTTTTCGGCACTGTTTTCTATACTCGAAAGCCCCTCGTAGTATATCTCAGCCCTGTTGGTTCCCACATCCTGCGACATATTCACCACTCCTGCCGCAGAAGGAACAAACACTTCTTTTACCCCCTCCTGTTTTCTTATACATGAAAGGGAAAAAATGGGGTATCCTGGGACAGTTTTGATATAATTATCGTTGGTAATTTTGTTTCTAATTTCTACCAGATTATTAATGCAACTATCAAAAGTCAGGTTCAAAAAATTGTTACCTAAAGTATGTAGCATAACTGCACCCCTATTCTGCTTTTTCTTTTTGTTACGATTGTTGTTTTAAGTGTTCTATTGTTTTTTCATTCTACTCTTTATTTCTCTTTTACTCATTATTTTACTTGTTGTTATATTTCATAGGTTGAGAATTCCTCTGACACCCAAACATTTTTAAAATACTTTTTCGCCTCAGAAAGATATTTCTCTCTTTTTTCTTCATACCAAAAATGTGTAAGTATAAGTTTGTTTACTCCTGATGAAGCTGCAACTCTGCCTGCCGCTCCCGCCGACATATGATGTGCCAGCCTGGTACCACCTGTTTTTTCGAGTACCGATGATTCACACAGGAAGAGGTCTGCCCCCTTTGCTGCTTCTGTAATTTCATCACCAAAACATGTATCTCCTGAATAAACAAATCTCTTCTCGCCTTTTATAATTATGATTGCATAACTTTCAATTAGATGAGGGACTCTGGCAAAAGATATTTTTAATCCTCCTGCTGTAATTTCGGAATTTTCCATAATAAATTCGTGGTCAAATACATTATCCCTGCATATTTCTTCCGCCAATACCGAAGGGCGCATGGGAAGACAAAGTCTCATCCTCCTCATATTCTGGTTCATCCCAACTTTCGTCTCTATCGCATATTTCAGAGGGAAAATGTCAGCAATATGATCAAAATGCAGGTGCGAAAGAATTATCATATCTATATCCTCTATCCTGCAATATCGCTGAAGCCTGCTTATAGTTCCATTTCCACAATCTATAAGTATCCTTGTGCTTTCATCCTGTATAAAATATCCGGAACAAGCCCCGTTAACTCCGGGGAAAGTGCCATAGTTGCCAAGTATTGTAAGTTTCATTCAATTCCACTCCCCAAATTATTAATATCCCTTCCTATCATCAATATGTCTTTCTTACTTTAATAATATTATATCATTATAGCTCACTTCCAGGTTGTTAATAATTAAGTCATTGTAAATATCTATCCCTGCCTCCTTCATCGCAATCATCAGAGAGCCGACTGAGGGTTTAAATTTTGGGTTCCTGACATTTATATTGTTATTTCCTTTTTTTACATACTCAATAAAAGGTTTTATTAAAAAATCTCCAAATTTAGTTACCCCACCTGTAAGTACGGCATCATATTCACCATCATACATGTTTAACCTCTTTGCCATCCTTTTTACAAGAGAGGCAAGGTGTTTTGCAGCATCTTTAATTATACCTACTGAAACAGCATCGCCTTCAGCTGCTTCGCTATACACAATCTTACTTATTTGTGATATCTTTAATCTGTCAAATTCACTGTTATAAACAAGGTGTCTTATTTCCGGAATTTCGCTTATACCAAAATATTCTTTCAGTTTTTCTGTAAGTGAAGTTTTTAAACTTCTATCTTCATATTCCCTGATTACGGCTTTTAAAGCAGAAAGGCCCATATAATATCCACTGCCTTCATCTCCAAGAACAGGGCCCCATCCTCCCATCTCGGCACTTTCACCTTTCCTGTTTACACCCATTGCAAATGAACCGGTACCACTTAATACAACTATACCAAAAGGCTTTGCCAGCGCACTGTAAAATGCACTCAATTCATCTCCTGTAACACAAATATTACGTATTTCAGATGCATAATCTTCCTTTAATTCGTTTCCGTACTTTCTCATACCCGGAACACAAATAGCCGCATAATCAAAAGTACCTTCGATTTGCCCACTGTATGCTGCTTCTCTAATGGATTGCCTTATTGCCTCCATGGCTACAGATTTATCAACAAAAAGCGGATTTGATGGGCCTCCGGTTCCTCTTCCTAATATAACACCATTTTCATTACAAATCAGGGTTTCGGTCTTTGTACCTCCCCCATCTACACCTACAAACAGCATCATTAATACAAACCTCTTATCCTTTCTCTGTATTTGCTTATATAATAAGCGTTATGCTCATCGCCTCCCGGTACATTTGCACTCATAAAAACCGGTGGCTTTTTCCCTTTTTTCAGAAATTCATTAACAACACTAATAACCAGCTTCTGGGCTATGTAGATTCCCGCTATTGATGAAATTGCTCCAACCTTTTGCCCATATTCTTGAATCTCTATTGACGCATCATCTCCTTTTATGCAGTTATCAATAACATAATCGGCAATATCCATAAGTTTTTTACCAGATGCATGTCTTGGCTGCAGCGAACTTGACAGACTTACAGATGTGATGGCTATAACCTTCAGACTATTTTGCTTACAGAGAAGAGCCATCTCCACCGGTACTGAATTTATCCCGGAGTTTGATATAATAAGAACGGGCTCTCCTTTCTTAAATCTTACGCTTTCAAAAACTCCAGCTGCATATCCTGAAAGACGCTCAACCTTTGTACTCTTGAAAGCTCCTTCATGAAGCATAAGTACAGGATCAAGTATGGGGTTTACCGGCACAAGTCCACCTGCTCTGTAGAACATTTCTTCCACAATCATATGGGAGTGCCCTGTAGAAAAAACATGCAGCAACCCTTCATTTTCTATAGCTTCACTTATTATCCTTCCTGCTTCTCTTATTACCTCGCTTTGTGTTCTTTCTATTTCATTCAAAAGATCAATTACAACCACCTTGAACCTGCTTTCATCAATCATTATATTTACCCCCCTCTTAGTATACATTGATGGGTTCTTTTCAAAAATATTCACTTTATGTAATTTTTAATTCTTTTGTAAGGTTGTAACGAAAATTTTTTGCTATTCATAAAACTTTTATTGGTATAAATATAATACCACAAATACCCATATTAACCGCATTTCTACATTTGTAAGTATAACTCCAAGAATTTTATTGTAAATTTTTCATTTATACATATATTATCCCATAATCGTATTCTTCAGGTATATATCTATATGGTGTAATTTTGTTTCTACTTAATGGGATACAGAGGCAGGGCAAAAATAACTTCAAACCCTTTACCTGGCACTATACTATCTGGAATTTGGAGAAAGATATCTACTTTCTAGTATCCATATTTCTCATAATTTTGCCAGGACTCGGTGTTAATTTTACCAGCATTTTCTATATGGTTGCTTACATATACACTGGGCTTTTTGCCTCTTTCTAACATTCTTTCTACCACTTCCGCCTGTAATGCCCACATTATATAAGCAGCAGCTATACCACTGGATGGACATATAGATTTGCCCAGTTCTTCTACTTCTACCAGTGTATCCCCAATATTACTGCAGTTATCGAGGACATAATCGCACACTTCGAATAATTTTTTCCCACTTGGGTGCTCTGCCTTAAGACTCTTTGAATACTCTATTGAAGTCAGCGCAATTGTATGCACTCCCATCTTCCTGGCTTCTAAGGCCATTTCCACAGGCAGTATGTTCTTTCCTGA
The DNA here is from genome assembly GCA_013314855.1 of Bacillota bacterium. Taxonomy (NCBI): domain Bacteria; kingdom Bacillati; phylum Bacillota; species Bacillota bacterium. The sequence continues at coordinate 24,918 of JABUEW010000002.1, forward strand.
GACAGAACCTATTAATAAAACATCTCCCGCCATAATGTTTGACTTAAAAAGAATAAATTTAGGAAGTCCTTCGATCTCATCCAGATAAACTTTCTTTTTACCAGTAATGGTTCTCGGCCTGGTCGGGTTGTTAACATCAACTGTTATATATACTGGCCTTACAGCCATCATTCCCCCGCTCCTGCCGATGCCTTCATGCATCAACATATGTCCCGTGTCAAGAAGGTGCCATACTCCATTATTGCAAAGCGATTCAGCTATAACCTCCGAGCACCTCTTTATAGTTTCAATTTGTGTCTTCTCTATCTTTTCCAGTACTTTTTTCATGTTTTCAAAGTATAGATTTGCAAGCATCTTATCACCCTCAACTGTTAATCATATATTTTTTATAAGAATCATGCAGATTCTTTAAAATACTCTCACTTTCAATATTAATTCCCGATTCAATCATTGCAACCAGCAGTGAACCAACTGCAGGCCTTAACTTTGGAGTTCCTACATTTAGACAGTCACTGATTTTTTTTACTTCCTCTGTAAAAGGTTTCAAAATCAGTTCACCAAAGTTACTTATGCCACCTGTTAAGACAACATCATACTCTTTATCATACATGTTTAACTTTTCTACTATAACTCTAACATATTCGGCAAGGTGTTTTGCTGCATTATTTATAATTTCAATTGCAACGACATCACCGTCTCTTGCTGATTCGTGAACAATTTTACTAAGGCTGCTTATGATACTCCTGTTACATTCCTCGGAATAAACTTTTTTTCTTAATTCAGTTACTTCCTTAATACCAAAAAAGTCTAATACCTTAGGAGTAAGAGTAGTCTTCAAACCTGTCTCTTCATATTCCTTTATCACAGACTTCAAACACAAAATTCCTATGAAATACCCGCTTCCCTCATCTCCAAGAATGGGGCCCCAGCCTCCTAATTTATGCTTTTTACCTTCTCTGTTGATTCCTAACGCAAAAGAACCAGTACCACTCAAGACAATTATCCCATATGGCTTTAAAAGCGCACTATAGAAAGCATTTAAATCATCACCGAAAATACCAACCTTTTTGCAGTATTTCAAATACTCTGATTCTACTTCACTTTTATATAGCTTTATCCCTGGAATACATACGGCGGCATACTCAATCTTTTTATCTCCGCCAATATCCTGAAAAGCTGAACCAGCCGATTCTCTTATTGTTTCCATTAACTTACTCTTTTCGGTAAAAAGAGGATTTGACGGTGCACCGACATATCTGCCTATTATATTACCTTCTTCATCACATATGAGGGTTTCTGTTTTTGTACCCCCACCATCAATACCTAGAAATAAACGCATTAGTATAAACTCCTTATTTTCTTCTTATACTTTTCGATCAATTTGGCATTATGTTCATCTCCATCTAGATAAGACCGCCCGCCCTGTAGAAAAGCTCTTCAGCTATCATATGCGAGTTCCCGGTTGAAAAAACGTGCAAAACACCTTCATTGCTTAAAGCCTGACTTATTAACGCACCGGCCTTTTCTATATTTTCTCGCTGTGTAGTTTCTATCTCGTTTATCAGGTCTACTACTACATTGTTAAACTTGCCCTCATCAAATATATTTAACCCCCGGTTGTTATATTTATGAAGAGCCCTTTTCAGAGCTCTTCATAAAGGTTTATGGACTATTCACCTGCCAGTATTTTATTTCCCTGTGTTTCAATTGCAGCTGCCACTTCATCTACACTCTTCTGGCCGGCAAACAGGAATTCCATTTCTTCTCTCCACATCTTGTAGAAAGCCGAACCATATAACAACGTTCTGAAAGGAACTGCATATTCGAGTGAATCAATCAGGTGCTTATTATCAGGTCTTGCAGCAAGGAAACCGGATGTATCAACCTGCTTGCTGGCCGGCAAGCCCATTTTCTCATTGAGCACAATCTGCTGTCCTTCCTTGCCAGACAGGAACTCAAGCAATTTCCATGATGTCTTGGGATCCTTTACGCCCTTAGGCATGCACCATGTATTAACGAAAGCATGTGAAACCTTCTTGCCATCATTACTAACCGGAAGAGGAACTATTGCATATTCAACAGGAGGTGTAGCGGTATCAAAATCGAATGATGCTGAAAGACCTCCAATTGTCATTGCAACCTTTCCTGCAACTACCGGGGCAGTACCTGATGTTCCAAATTGCTCTGCTTCTGCAGCGGTAGGCATTACCTTGTATTTGAAAATCAAGTCATGCAGGAACTGCATTGCTGCTTTTGATTCTGGTGTGTTCATCATAACCTTCTTTCCATCTGCTGAAACATAGTCCCCCCCGAAAAGCAGGAACCAGTCATAAAAAGGATCAGGATACAGTTTGTTATAGTATCCCCACTGTACAGGTTTTCCATTCTCTACCTTTGTCATCTTTTTGCAAATGTCAAGGAAGTCGTTGACGGTCCAACCTGGCTGCGGTAGCGGTATACCTGCGTCATCAAACATCTTTTTATTGCAGAACATAACCATTGTTGTTACGTCTCTTGCAACAGCGTAAAGCTTACCCTCGATTGTCAATGCATTCAGAACAAGAGGATAAAGGCTTGCTTTATATTCATCAGAGACATATGGAGTGAGGTCCTGAATTGCACCTGCATTTGCATATCTTGGTACCTGGTCCATCGCAAGCATCATTACATCCGGCATGTCTCCTCCGCCAGCAATAAGTGTAATAACCTTGTCTGCATATCCTGAACCAATCTGAGTGAATTCGATTTTCATATTCGGATTCAGTTCTTCGAATTTAGCTTTTAGGTTCTGCAAAGCTGTAGACTTTGTGGCGTCCCACCATGAAAGCACCTTTACCGTTATTTTTTCAGCAGGCTGGCTGGTCGTGGCAGCAGCATTATCAGTTCTTCCTGTTGCTGCACTGTCATCTGTGTCAACCTTCTTTGACTGTTGTACACATCCAATTAATGTGAACAGCATAAAGCATACGAGCATTAAAGTTACAAGTTTTGTAAACAACCTTTGTTTCATACAAATCCCCCTTTTAATTTAATTTTTTTGATTTGTTTTACTGCTTGGGCTTTATACAAATGCTCTACTCAACAAATGTGAAGATGCTCTGTTATCGTTTTTGAGTATCGCCTTTTATACAAAGTCCCAGTAAAAGAGTTTTATAATAAACCCCATTAAGGGTTATTATCTGATTTCTTACCTATTTAGGCTTTATTGTCCTCCCAATCCGGTATTTACAACTGTCCTTATAAAATATTTCTGGAAGACAAGGAATATTATAATTGTCGGAAGTATTGCTATCGTTGACCCCGCAAGCACTATGCCCCAGTTTGTATTTACAGAGCCCTTGAGATATTGGAGTCCTACCTGTATGGGCATTTTTTCATAGGTGTTCATTACAATCATGGGCCACAGAAATTCATTCCACTTTCTGTTAAAGGACAGGATTGCCACCGTAGCCAATGCGGGTTTCGCATTAGGTAATATAATGTTCAAAAATACCCTGAAACGTGAACATCCATCAATTATTGCAGCAGCCTCCAAATCCTTCGGTATTGATAGAAAATACTGTCTTAGAAAAAATATGTTAAATATATTACCACCGCTCACCAGTGAAGGTACTATCAGGGCTTCATATTTGTCAATCCAGTGAAGTATACGCATGATTATAAAATTTGGGATTAGTGTTACATGTCCGGGAATCATCATTGTGCCCAGGAGCATAAGAAAGATTATATTTTTCCCTTTAAAGTTTAGCCTTGCAAATGAATATGCGGCCATTGACGCCAGTATTATCTGCAAAACAGGCACAAAAGTTGATAAAAATAATGAGTTCAAAACAAATCTTCCAAATGGAAGCAGTTCCACAACTCTTTCATAATTGTAAGTGGTAATCGGATTTGGTATTAAATTAAAAGGATTGCCGTTATACAGCTGTGCCGTAGTTTTGAAAGAAGCGGTAACTCCCCATATAAACGGATAAATCATAGTAATGGATAAAACAGTCATAACAGAATAAAATATTATACTCCCAACCTTTATTTTCAAAAAATTCACCTCCATCAACAGGTTAATATTCTACATAAGCCATCTCATCACTGCTGCTCTTTCTTCCTTCTCAGCCTGAACTGAATGAGAGTCAAAACGAACAGTATAGCAAATAATATCCATGCCAGAGCAGAGGCATATCCCATTCTATAATACTGAAAACCGTTATAATAAATATAGTACAGCAGTGTATTCGTAGAACCTGCCGGTCTTCCCTCAGTCATAACAAAAATTGCTTCGAAAATGTTAAACGCCTCTATTATTAACATAATGGTCACAAAAAACGTTGTATTAGAAAGCATGGGAACCGTAATATATCTGTATTTCTGCCACTTCCTGGCCCCATCAACTTCGGCCGCCTCATATAGAGTTTCGGGTATTGTTTGTAACCCGGCAAGGAACATTATCATATAATAGCCACACATCTGCCATATTCTCATAATGATAAGAGCAGGCTTTGCCCAAACCACGCTTTGAAGCCACATGGGTGTATTTGTTATGCCTATTAAGTGGAGCAGAGTATTTATCAGTCCATTGGTCGGGTTTAGAATCCAGAGCCATATCATCGATACAGCTATTGTAGATGTAATATTTGGTATGTAAAACGAAACCTTAAAGAAGCTGGTAAGTTTATTTACCTTTTGATTTATAGCTATTGCTGTTAACATTGACAGTATAAGGACGGAAGGCACCAATCCTATAACAAAATAAACGGTGTTATACATGCACTGCCAGAAGGATTCATCCTTAAATACCCTTATGTAATTCTGTATCCCTATAAAGACAGGCGGGGTTAATAGGTCCCATTTTGTAAGGGATATTACCAGAGAATATATTACAGACCCTGCAACAAAAACCAAAAACCCAATAAGTATTGGAAGAATAAACAGCCATCCAGTTATAGTCTCCTGTTTTTTTAGACTGATATGTATTTTGCCTGAAAGCCTTGGCGTAGTTGTAGTTACCCTACTATTTTCTCGGTTCAGCAGGCTCATAAAATTATCTGCCCCTCCTCAATTTTAGTTATAGGTTTTATTTACAGCCTTCACCTGATAAGATCAATTTACTTTTTCATTAATAATTATATACTTAAAACTACCTTAAGCATATGGAAACTTTATACAGTTTATTATGTTGTCATGGTATTATGTTATTATAACAACTTTGTGTAAAAATTTTCTCTTTAAATACAATTGCTGGTTTCCATATGACAACGATAATTAACTCCTTTTTTTCATCCTCTCATCTATATAAGTCAACATAAAACTTATATTTATCTCCTCTGTAAACTGATTTTACATACTCAAGTGGTGTGTCATTAGATGTATATGTCACCCTTTCAATAATAAGAGCTTGTGTACCGGTCCTTACATTAAGAAGCTTTGCTGTTCTTTTATCAATAAACCCTGCCTCAATACTCTGCCTTCCTTTTTTGATAGAGATATTGTATTTTTCCTGTAAGATTTTATAAAGCGAGCCGGTTAAATCATTCTGCTCAATGTCGGGGCAAAGGAAAAAAGGTATAAATACATTTTCCAGAGAAAGAGCCTGCTTATTAGCATATCGAACTCTCTCAATCGAATACACCTTGACGGAAAGATCAATATTAAGCTTTTCTGCAACATCGGACGACGGGTTGCATATTACCAGCGACAGTAGTTTGGTACTCGGCTCCAATCCCTTACTTCTCATCTCCTCAGAAAAACCTTGAAGAGAATTCAGCTGCATATTCATTTTATTCATTTTTACATAAGAGCCTTTACCTTGCTTTTTAACTATATATCCTTTATTTGTTAACCCCTCCAATGCCTGTCTTGCAGTTATCCTGCTTACATTGAAAAAATTACAGATTTCCTGTTCTGTCGGAAGCTTGTCGCCTTCTTTTAACTCACCGCTATCAATCTTTTCTGCAAAATACTGTATTATTTGCAGATATCTAGGTGTAAGTTCGCTAATATTTATACCGATTTTATTCACCCTCCATTGCTCTAAGATAGTTGCGTAAGAAAAAGTAATTATGTTATTATGGTATTATGTTGTCATAACAAGTTGTCTTAAACTATACCTTATTTAAATGATAACACATCCGCATTCCGAAGTCAATAATTTTGTGTTAAATTTGTGTTAAAATTTTTGGCAAGCCTTCATTCCATTCTTTGGCAGGAGTGTTGTAAATCATTTTATTGCTCATAAGAATTCCCCTTTCAGCACTCTATTATTTCGCCGTTCCAAAATAAATAAATATACTTCTCCTTAACCTTTTTCTGCAGCAGTTTCTCCAGAACCATTGTGTAATACTGAATTTGCATTTTATATTGATCCTTTATCCGAATGATTGCATTTTGTCCGGCTCCGGATTGTATATAATCAGTCTTATAGTCTAACAACACCAGCCCATCGTTCTCTTCAAAAAAGCAGTCAACAACTCCCTGAAGAAGGACAGTTTCATCATCATAAAAACTACCTTTCAGGTGAGTAAACAATTCGCTGCTGCTTATTTGAATGTTGAATGGTACTTCTCTATATATCTTCACGGAATCCAGCATTCTTTTGCCAAGGGTCGAATTAAAAAATCTGTAAATTTTTCGAATATCTATAGCCTTTGCCTGTTGTTCCGTTAATAATTCCTTTTCAACCATTCCATCAACCTGGCTTTTAATTTGTTCAATATCTTTCACCATTGTCAAATCAAGATGCTGCATTACAAAATGCATTGCTGTCCCAACCTGGGCTGCATTAAGCCCTCTGCTTTCTTCCAAGAAAGCAGGCTTTTTTATTAGCGTGGGAGTATATACTGAAAATGCCGGATACTCCTCTGAAGATTCAAAAGCAAATCTCCTTTTCAGCTCAGTAACAGATACCTTAATCGGAATACGAGATGCGTCACTGTACTTATACTCCCAGTCCAGCCTTCTCTTTATCTCATCGTAATACATGCTTTGCCCTTTATCAATTGTTGTTGTGCCAGCCTTTATTTTCTCAATACTTTCAAGAAATTCATTATTGGTTTGTTTTTCTTGTTCGTCACCTTTAATGATATCTCCTTTATGCCACAACCTGATATCCCACAAAGAACCATTCATGTTTAACTCAGCATCGTCTTTATTTAAGACAAGAGAGACATGAGAACCGTCCCCTTTGTCTGTGTCTGTGCCTGCGTCTGTGTTTACGATATGAAAACCATTACCTTTGCATTGCCCCTTGTCTATCATAAGGGCAGGACAAATCCAATCAAGGTAATGTTTCCCTTTTAAAATAATGTATGCGGGAATTTTTTTACCATCAGTGGAAGCATATTCTCTCCAGCGTAAAATGCTTTTATTTAAATCCTTTACTGCCCCTGTTAATATTAGTTTTTCTCTTGCCCTGGTAAAACCTACATACAAAATCCTCATTTCTTCCGATAGGCTCTCTGCTTTGATTTGATACCGCAATGCCTGTTTTGCAAGTGTTGGATATGCTATCCTTTTTTCCACATCTACATAGTCAGGCCCAAAACCAAGTTCCTGGTGCAAAATTATGCTTTTATTCATATCCTGGAAGTTAAAACCCTTCCCGCAACCTGAGAGTATTACAACCGGAAATTCCAGCCCTTTACTTTTATGTATACTCATAATCCTTACCACGTTTTCATTTTCACCCAGGATTTTTGCACTTCCCATGTCTCCCCTGCCGCTTCTAAGTTTATTTATAAAATTTATGAAATTGAAAAGCCCCTTATAACTGGTTTCTTCAAACTTCCTGGCCTGCTCAAAAAGCATTCTCAGGTTGGCTTGACGTTGTTCTCCTCCCGGCATAGCACCTGCGTAGCTGTAGAATCCTGTTTCTGTGTACAGGTACCATATAAGCTCATCAGTGGACATGTATAGTGCCTTATCCCTCCACTTTTCAAGTGTTTTAAGGAATTGGGCTGTTTTTTCTACAAGTTTTTTATTAAAGTGGATTTCTGCTTCCTTTTCTTTTTCTTTTTTTATACCTTTCTCCTCTTTCTGCTCAGCGTCATCGTCATCAACCCTTGCAATTTTCTTCAAAGCTTCATATAGAGGCGCTTCTTTATCCGCAAGCCTTATATCTGCCAGTTCATCGGGAGTGAACAGCACAATAGGTGAACGGAGCACTGCAAGCAAAGGTATATCTTGTAAAGGATTATCGATGATTTGCAGTAATGATAGCATAATCTGCACTTCCACAGTTTTAAAAAACCCTGTACCGGTATCTGCATAAACAGGTATACCTTGAGCAGCAAGTTCTTCTACAAAAACGTCCGCCCAGTTTCTGGTTGAACGGAGTAATATTACTATATCCCTGTATTCAATAGGCCTGTATTTCTTTTTTTGTTTATCATATACTTTGAAGATATCACCTGTGTTTTCACTTTCATTACAATGTTTTTTTTCACCAACCAATTCCTTTATTCTTTTGGCCACTATTCTTGCTTCGCATTGGATAATGTCAAGGGATTCATCTTCCTCGTCCCCTTTATATTCCACGCCATTTTCTCCTCCATCTTCTTCTCCATATTTTATCTCCTCTCCGGTATCTACTTCTTTCCTACCTTCTCCTTCTCCTGCTTCCCGTCTCGCTTCTGCTTCAATTATATGCAATTCTGTAGGCCCTCCTACAATAACTTTACCCATGGTTTCCTCAAATTGTTTCTCCTCTTCGGGGTCTTCATACACCGCGCCCGGGTTTAAAGCCTCTTCCTCATTATAATCCAGTTCTCCTACATATTCGGACATTATCCGGCTAAAAATGAAATTTACACTATCAATAACTTCCTTACGGCTTCTGAAATTCTTGTAAAGCTGAATTTTTCTGTATTTTTCTCTCTTTTCTCGTGAATAAGTATTATATTTCTCCAGGAAAAGCTCTGGCCTTGCCTGCCTGAACCTATATATACTCTGTTTTACATCCCCTACCATAAATATGTTGGGGGTGCCCAGATCCTTTCTCGACACCACATTAAGAATAATTTCCTGGACCAGGTTGCTGTCCTGGTATTCATCCACAAGAATTTCTTCAAACCTCTCTTTATATTCCATTGCAACACTGGAAGGTGAAAATCCCCCATTCTCCTTCCTTTCAGTAAGTATATCCAGGCAAAAGTGTTCTAAGTCGTTAAAGTCGAGAACGGACCTTTCTCTTTTCTTTTCTGTGTACTTCCTATCAAATTCTATTACCAGCTCTGAGAGGTATTTTAGCAAAGGATAAAGGCGGTTTAACTCTTCTATAACCTCATTCGAAGAAGCTGCAAATATGTTGCTCTTAAGCTTACTGATCCTATCCTTTACCTCATTCCTGACGGATTTCACATGTTCCTGCGCACTTTTATCTACATCTTTTTTACAGTTCGGAAGCCTCTTAAACTCAAAAGAGGAAAAGGCATTATAGATGCTGTCCCAGGTGGTATCTCTACATAATTTTACCAACGAATCAATACCTGTAATTTCTTCCCGGAAATTGGGAAGGTATGGATCCAAACCTTCTGAAGTCTCAATTATTGAAAGTGCCTTTTCCATCATTGCCTTTAGGCTTTCAAGTTCAATGGCAGCATTTTTTAAAAGCAGTTCTCCCCACCTGGTTTTTGCAAAATCTTCCCCAGGGCTCAGATTGAAATACTCTGTTTTTCCCTTAAGCCAGTCTTCCGGCCAAGGAAAGCTGTGAATAAATTCATATAAGGAAAAGACCAGATCTTTTAAGGACTGGTCATCCCTGTTACCTCCATAGCATTCAAGGAGTTCAAAGAATTCTTCTTTTAGTTTTTCTTGTTCATATATCTCTTCAAAGAGGTCGTCTAAAGTTTCCATTTTTATTAATAAGGCTTCGGTCTCGTCGGCAATCCTGAATCCGGGGTTTAAGCCTATATAGTGAAAGTTGTTTTTGATAACCTCAAGGCAAAAAGAGTGTATTGTTGTTATATTAGCTTTATTTAAAAGGGCTAACTGTCTTTGAAGCAGTTTTGACCCGGGGTTTTCGTCAAGGGCTTTTGAAATTGCGTCGGCTATCCGTTCTCTCATTTCGGTAGCGGCAGCATTGGTAAAGGTTACAATAAGGAGCCTGTCTATATCTACAGGATTCTCTTCACATGTTATCTTCCTGATTATTCTTTCAACTAAAACCGCAGTTTTTCCGGCACCAGCTGCTGCCGCTACCAAAAGGTTGCAATCCTTCTCAGTTATCGCCTCCAGTTGTTCGTCGCTCCACTTGGTTTCTTCCATTAACTATTACTCCTTTCTTCCCCACAGCACAGTTCCATTAACTTCCAGATTTCCTCATCACTGTTGTCTGTTAAAATCCGGTACCTGTTATCTCTTAAAACAGGGTCAAATTGACATATGGAAGTATAGTTACAATATTGGCATGAAGTAATCTTTTTATTCTTGTAGGGCTTAATTGAAATATCGCCTTTCAACATTTCCATTCCTAAGTTTTCAAGGAGCTTTCTTACATATTTACATAATGTATTAAATTGCTCAATAGTCGCTGCAGAAGAAGCCTTCCCTAAAACATCCCCCTTATTTATTCTTGCAGGTATTATCAGAGAATCTCCATCTATTGTTTTATCCATCTCTTTTATTACTTTGACATCTGCAAGGAGAAGCCCTCTCATTTTAAGCTCCTTCATAATGGCTTTTTCAATGTCCTTTTCCGTTAGTTCTTTTTTATTCCTTATTATAGGGTCGTCAATTTTAAAGTAAAGAATACCACCTGGCATTATCGGGAGTTTTAGTTTTTCGCCCATTGTTTTCCTTATTGTTTCCCCTTCTCCCCATAGGGCATAGAGGTAGGCAATTAATTGTATCTGCACTCCATAATATACATTAGAAAGACTAAATTCCTCACTTCCGGACTTATAGTCTATAATCCTTATATAAGTTTTATCTCCCGTCTCCAATGCATCTACCCTGTCGACCCGTCCCGTAAGTTTGATAACTTCCCCTGTAGGAAGTTCTATATTTATAGGGGGCAAGCCATCCTTGCTACCAAAGTCTATTTCATAACCAACAGGTTCAAAACTGCTCCTTTTTATATGCTCAACTATCAACCAAATAGCCCTGAAAAGCACCCTATCAAGTCTTTTTACAATAATTTTATACCGTTTTGTCCCATTTTTAATTGGCCCGCCCTGCATGTTTTCCAGTAACCTATCCGATATTTCGGCAACCTTTTTGGCACACCAATCTCTGTCAATATCCCGCCATGATATGCCATTTTCGGCCACATATCTTGAAAACTCTTCAAGTACTCCATGGAGAAATGTCCCTATATCGGGATGAGTAAGGTTAAATATTCTTCTTTCTTTTGCTTTCAACCCATATTGTATGTAATATGCAAAAGGACAGGATGCATATTTTTCAAATCTGGATACACTGGAATACACCGGATTTCCATATAATTTACGCACTTTTTCTTTTTCAATTGGAGCCACCAGGTTGGTATAAGTCAAGGCTAACTGTGCGGCCGTGCACTTATCCCGCCATTCTCTGCGGCTTACATACCAGAGGTAGACATCCTGCCACAGGGACTTTATATCATGGCCTTCCATGGCTTTTCTCATTGCAGAAAGCAGTTCATTATATGTTGGCGATCTACCTGAAATAAGCTCCAATTCCTCTTTGTCTTCACCAGAATATACAATATTGCCGGTTTCTAATATATTGGGGAATAGTTTCCTTATTCTTGAAATCGTTATTGAGGGTCTAAGGGTCCTTCCTTCATGATCTGCTATGGGTACGCTCAGTCTCAAGTATTTCCTCGCAGTGGTTAATACAGAATATACCATATACTGGTCCTCGAAAGCTTTAGTGCGTGTATCGCTCGCAAGCTCCAGGCCAAGGGACTGTAGTACGCCCCTGTCTTTATCGGATAAAATTTTCTCCCCGGTATCTGGTACCGGAAATACCCCATCGTTTACTCCAAGTATGTAAAGGGCTTCCACTTCATGGGTCTTTGAGCGTTCAATGTTTCCAACCAGTACCTGGTCCAGGGCAGGAGGGATAAGCCCTGTTTTATGCTCACCAAACCCTATTTTTAAAATATTTAGAAACCTTTCCAGGCCCATCCTTTCACTTCCCATCAATTCTACAGCCTGGTCCAGTATTTCCATTGTAATATTCCATATCTGTCCGTATTCACCTGCAAGGTTTAGCTCTCCCTCTTCCTTAAATTTATCTATATACATATCCATTCGCTTGGGTACTTCTAAAACACATAGCAAGTCGAACAAGGCCTCACATATTTCCCTGGCCGTTTTTCTCCCTGCAGCGCGGCTGTGAAATTCCATCAAGGGGGTAATTATCTGTCTTCGGATATCATTTATCTTCATTAATAAATCCTGGTATTCCTGCTTCTTTTCATCATCCCATACCATTTCGGGTATGTATTCCCAATATTCCTCTTTTGCCCATTTATTTCCTCTTATTCCGCAGGCCAGGACATAATTTTCAATTAAATCAATATCTTCCCTGGGTATACCGGTAAGGCCGGTTTTCAAATATCTGAAAACCGCTTCGTAAGACCAGTTGTAGATAAATATCTCAAATACGGATATTATTAGCTGCACAAGGGGATGTTTAGTTACTTCCCTTTTTTTATCAATAAAGCAGGGTATATCATATTCTGCAAGTATGACCCTTATAAGCTTTTCATATACATCCAGGTCACCGCATACAACTGTAATATCCCTATATCTTAAACCCCTGTCCCTGCAAAGCCTTATAATATCCCTTGCCGTACATTCAATTTCAGTATATATATTGGATGCTGTAAAAATGGTTATATCTTTTGTTTTATCAAAGTTTCCATCTCCTGTATATCGCTTGTAAGGAAACGAGAAAAAGTATCTTTCCAGGTGCTCTAATTCAGGGCTATCTTTAAACCTGTAGAGACGCCTCCCATCCTTATTATTTAAATTATGCTCCTCCACTATTACAGGAGGTTCAACAGGTATATTTGACTCCTTTGCTATTTGCATCAATTTTTTAACTACATTTTTTACAGGGGAAAAAACATCCGTATAGTCAATATATCCATATCCATATCCATAACTATAAGCTGCCTGTGCGGCATCATCTATCAGGCAGTCGGTACAAAGGCTTACATTAACCCTATAGGCTTTATCCATAAGTTTTGCAATAACTTTATATTCTTGGGATGTAAACCCTGAAAATTCGTCAATCCATATTTCTGCCCCATTAAACATTGCAGTTTTATCAAGTTTTTCACATAGAATTGTAAGGTCGTCGTCAGCATCCCGGTACTTTTCATGTATAGTGTTTTCATATTCCCGGTATATCAAAGCAAGTTCTTTTAATTTCTCTTTCAATAAAGAATTATTTGCATGGTTTGTTTCCATATTTTTATATCCTTTTTCCAGGTCTTCAGGCATAACATTATATCTTTTAAACTCCGCAATCATATCTGAAATTGCGTTTACAAACCCTTGCTGCCCGACAGATTTTGAAAATATCCTAAGATCATCTTTCATGTTTTCAAGTATTTTATGTATAACCATGCATTTACCTGCAGAATTTATACGGGTATAAGTAAGGCCTCCCACCTCGTTAAATACCCTGTAAGCCATACGTTTAAAACTTAAAACTTCCGCTTTGATAATTCCACCGGTCCCTATTGTTTTCACCAGGTTTCTTTCGGCCTGCAAGGAAAACTGTTCCGGTACCAGCAATATAAGGGAGTTGGTTTTACCACTGTCTATCCTTGATTTTATTTCATTCAGGCAATAATAGCTCTTGCCGCTGCCGGCCCTTCCGTATATAAACCGCAAGCTCATTTGCAGTCCCTCCAAAATACAAAATACCATCATTGGTGCTGCAATACTTATTATTATTATAACATTAAAACAAAGTGCATCAAGTAACAATTCTTTTTTATTTGTCGAATTGTGCCGAATTATTATACTTGAAATTATAATAATTTCTGTTATAATAAGATGAACCAAACTTTCTGCTCCATCGAGAAGTGTCGGAGGTGGGAAGCTACTTTTCAATTATCAAAACAATCGCCGCTGGAAATCAAAAGCTTTCTAAAATAGCGGCAACCTTAGAACTTAAGCAAACAGATCTTACAAAATATCTTAATACACTCATAAACCTTGATATATTGGAAAGGGTAGTTCCGGTAACAGAGAGCAACCCGGAAAAAAGCAAGCGAGGGCTTTATAAAATCAAAGATAACTTTTTGTTATTCTGGTTTAAGTTTATCTTTCCAAACTTGAGCTTCATCGAGTCAGGCAATGAGGAATTAGCAATGAAAATAATCCGCAAAAACTTGGTAGACGGGCATATAAGCTTCGTATACGAGGATGTATGCATCGAGGAAATGTGGAGGCTCAATGCCGAGGATATATGGTATTTCCACTTTGATAAGGTGGGACGCTGGTGGAATGGCAGGACCGAAATCGATATCGTGGCACTTGACAGTACAGGTACCAACATTATCTTTGGTGAGTGCAAATATTTAGAAAATAAAGTAGGTATCAATGTACTAACTGCCCTTGAAGAAAAGGCAAAAGCGGTTGAATGGAAGAGAGATAGGCGAAAAGACCATTTCGTCCTGTTTTCCATCAATGGATTTACAGATGATTTGATAAAGCTTGCTGAAACAAGAGAAGACCTGCTGCTCTGCCGGTAAGTAATCAATGTCGGCGGTATCCTCCCCTTGATAAGGCATAGGCTGCGAAAAGAGTTACAAAAAGGTTTAACTTAGCTACTAAACTCAATATTTTACCATTACCGGCTGCCTTATTTTTGCCGATTCAATAACGGCACATAATGCAAGGGAGGTATTTGCGGCATCTTCAAGAGTTACATAAAACTCCTTCCCGTCAATCAGCCTGTCTATAAAATGCCTTATGCTTTCAAAAGCAAATCCTTTTGGTTTACCATGGACAAAATTACTTACCAGTATGTCAGGAGTATCTGCCTTCGATTCGGTAAACTTCTGAATTAGGTTGTGATTGCTGGCATCAATGCTTATCATACCCTTTTGTTCCCAGGATATTGAACTTAATATCATTTATATTGGTATTACCATTCGGGGTAATCCAGCCATTTTCCATTTGTGCGATACCACCGTGTTTGAACTCGATAGTAGTAAGATAAACATCAATAGTATCTACTCCAAGGCCTTTTAATACGCCCTCCCTTGATACTGAATACACTCTTTCCACTTCATCATTGAATTCACCCTGATCTTATTCACATTTATTCAATAATATGCTATATTATAAAAGTAATTATATATGTTTTAAATCATGGACCGTATTAGTTTAATTTTTTATCTAGAGTCGTTATAAGATTGCTTGCATCTTTTTAAGATGTCCGGGGTGGTGTGTTTATGCGAAAATTTTTATATTATATAGAAGTTATTATAATTCTTACGATATTTTGGATAATCATTAATGAAAAAATTACTCCCATACAAATTATTGTCGGTATTTTTTTAGGTTTTCTTGCAGTCATTTTTACTGAGAAATACTTATTGCTGGGGGATTATAAACATACTTATATTATTAGTCCGAAGATTCTTATAAAGTATCTTATTTATCTATTCATTGAAATTTATATGTCAGGTTTTACGGCTATTTACAGGATACTCAGCCATAAAGTTAATGTAGGGGTTATTGAATATGAAAGCAATCTTGACAACGACTTTTTAGTGTGCATACTTGCTAATTCAATCACCTTAACTCCAGGGACAGTAACTATTGATAAAAAGGGCAAAAAATTAAAAATATTATGTTTGAGCTGTCCGGAAGATGGCAAAAACTCATTACAGGCAAGTGTAAGGGCTAAATTTGAGAATATATTGAAGGGAGGTAATTAATGGGTTTTAATCAGATTGTTCTTCTAATAATAGCAATTCTTGGGTTGGCAGCGCTTGTGAGGACAATTTTAGGGCCGACTATATGGGATAGAATTCTGGGTTTAAATCTTCTATCTTCAAAGGTTATAATGTCCATTGTAGTATTTGCCTTTTCACTTAATAAATCGTATTTATTAGATATTGCAATTATATATGCGCTATTTGGCTTTATTAGCATTGTAATGATCGCAAGATTCATTGAAAAAAGAGGTGACTTATGAGGGAACAAATTGGAAATATTCTGATTGTCACAGCATTAATATTTATATTTTTTGGAGTATATGGCATTTTCAAGTTTAAAGATTTCTATCCTCGGATTTTAATATCATCCAAGGTAGATACTGTAGGATTAATTACATTAATGCTTGGAATTATTGTTAAATCGGGTATTAACTTTTTCAGTCTTAAAGTACTTATAATACTATTGCTGGTTATTATTACGAATCCCCTTTCAACACATTCAATAGCAAGATCCGCATATATAAGCGGTTATAAAGTTAAAAAGGAGTAGTTAAGGAGTTTATGATTATAAAGATTTTTCTTGGAGTAATGACTGTATTTGCATTATTAGCAGTCCAGACTCATCAATTGAGAAGGGCAGTAATCTATCTGGGGGTTTTCTCCTTGATAAACTCCTTTGCATATGTGTTCTACGGTGCGCCTGATGTTTCTTTAGCTGAAGCAATAATAGGAAGCACATTAGTAACGGTTCTATATTTAATTGCCCTTAAAAAATATAAGCCCCTACCAACACGTTATACTATAACAACACATTATACTTATAGACAAAACACGTTCAGTATAATCAAGGTGTTTGGCAAAAGCCGCAAATTGGTATTAGCCGGCTTCTGTGCTGTTATTGCATTTTTAACTCTAAGTACTTATATTAATACTATTGAACTAACAGGGACACCCGCATGGGACTATTATGTGAAATTTTTCAAGCAGGATACAGGTGCAAATAATGCGGTAACGGCAATTTATTTAAATTATCGGGTTTTTGATACCTTATTTGAAGCGCTATTACTTCTGATTAGCGTAATTGCAGTAATTTATTTTTCATGGAGGAGCGAGGGATAGAAAGCTGTGATTAACAGGAAAACAATGAACAGTAATAATTCCGAAGTTGTATCTAAAATAACAGGCTCACTTTATCCATTTATAATCATGTATGGTTTCTACATAATTATAAACGGTCATATTACTCCAGGAGGAGGTTTTCAGGGAGGTACCGTCCTTGCTGCGGTATTTATAAGCCGCTATCTTGCCTTCCCTGTTTTCGATATCCGTATTAGTACCTTGCAAACCCTTGAAAAGATCTTTTTTATATGTATTCTTTCAATACCTGTATTATTTATTTTTCATGAGTGGAGCTTTAAGAATGACCTATTTAATTCAATTTATCTTGTACTTATGAATACTTTAATTGGGTTCAAAGTCTGCTGTGGTATATCAATAATATTTTTTAGATTTATGTTTTATGAAGGAAAGTAAACCGAAAGTTTATTCAGGAGGTTTCGAAAAAAGAAGGAGCGGTGGTTTTAATGTTGTTAACCGGTGAAATTGTAAGTATTCTGGTATTTTTTATCGGCCTATATGGGTTAATTGCTAAAAGGAATATTATAAAATCCATAATTTCTATTGGAATTATGGACACCGCAGTAATACTGTATTTTATTTCATGCAGTTTTAAGGAAGGGCGTCTCCCCCCAATTGGTGATATTTTGCCACAAGAAATGGTCGACCCTCTTCCCCAGGCTCTCATGATAACGGCTATTGTAATAGGAGTAGGAGTTACAGCTATAGCTTTAACCATGTATATTCACTTGTACCGCAAGTATGGTACGGATAATTGGAAAAAAGTTATGAAGAAAAGGATGAAATAAATGATACCTTTATATATACTTATACTTTCCCCCATATTCTTTGGAGGATTAAGTTTTATAACATTAGACAAATATTCAAGACATGTCGCTATAGTCTTCCAGTGCCTGCTTATCTTTGTATCGTTAAACAACTTTATACATCTGAAGAACTCTGTCAGCTATACATATATGGAGAAGTTGGGAGGGTGGAGTAATACTATTGGAATCTCCTTGAAACTAGATTTAATATCAGCTGTATTGGTGATTTTGACTACAGTTTTGTTTATGGCAATGCTTGTTTTTAACCTCAAAAGCGCTTATGTTAATAAGCTGTTTTTATTCCTGTTCCTTGTTCTTGAAGGCTTAATAATAGGTATATTTGTCTCCCATGACTTTTTCAATGTTTTTGTTTTATATGAAGTATCAACTGTTATTGTAAGTATATTGATCATGTTTAAGAAGGATAAGCAGTCAATATACGATGGAATGCTGTATTTGCTTATAAATATAGTTGCAATGGTTTTTTTCCTGTTTGGAACCGGTATTCTTTACAGGATATTTGGTGTTCTTGATTTTGCAGTTATACATGATAGAATGCTGCTTTTAAAAAATCCGCGCAGTTTGATTTTGCCTTACACATTTATTATTACTGCTGTAAGTCTTAAAACCGCTCTTATGCCTCTTTTCAGCTGGCTTCCCAAAGCTCATGGTACACCCAGTGCACCTTCTATCATATCTGCAATACTATCAGGATTGTATGTTAAAAATGGTGTCTACCTGTTTTTGAGAGTTCAGAAAGTTTTTGAACCTCACATTGATACAACGGATATCTTTCTTTTGATGGGCTTTTTAACGGCAATTGCCGGTTTTATACTTGCAATTTCCCAAAAAGATATAAAACTTATTTTAGCTTATCATACCGTTTCCCAGATTGGTCTTATCATGATGGGACTTAATATGGACAACGAACAGGCCTTTTGGGGAGCTGTTTACCATATAATTAACCATGCTTTTTTTAAGTCTGTACTTTTCCTTACAGCAGGTATAATGATAGAGGAATACGGCACAAGAAATATATATGAAATACGAGGGACATTGAAACGTATGCCTTCTGTTTCTATTGCAACAATTTTTGCTATTCTCGGTATTACCGGTGCTCCATTTTTTAACGGAAGCATGTCCAAGTACTGGATTGCATATGGAGCAAAAGACTCCCTTCTGGAAGTAGGTCTTATTATTGTAAATCTTGGTACAATAATATCCTTTGTAAAATACTCCACGGTATTCTTTGCACGGTCGGATACACCCCCGGCAGTTACCCCGAATGTGCCTTTGTTACGTAAGATTACAGTCATGGGTATGGGAATTATATGTCTTGCCGGTGGTGTTTTTGCCAAACAGCTTATAGGCTTTTTCTTCAATCAGCATTTGCCGGTAGAGCCAATTTCTTATATGGGGAAAGCCGGAATATTTATAATAAGCCTTTTCATAGGAAGTCTTATCTATTTTAGGATTATCAAGAATCTTAAGCTGTTTTACAAATCAAAATCCGTAGAACTATCTTTTAATGATATATGTCTAACTATTTTCCTATTTTTTTCGTTTATGCTTATATATTTGAAGATAAAATACTAGCGTTACATCGAATTTTTGTTCAAATTGTTTCCGGGTTTATTTGCCCCCGAAGTGAATTACACGTTCTATAAGCCTATAGCATCATTTCCGGAATATAATTCGTCATGGGAGGAAAATGTGCCCATAGTCTTTTATAGACTTCCTTATAAAAATTTGCTGTTTCCCCTAAATCGTTTGACCAGATTCTTCAATATGCTGTAATTCTCGTAATAGTCAATATTATATGTAACTTCGTTTTCTCTTGGTATAATGAGAACTCCAAGGTCATTTATACCTTCAGGGTAACATTTGTATTCATATTTCTTTTCTTTTCCGTCAGTACCAATAACCTCAACCCAAATAAAAGTGGGAAAACTCCCTAGCGCCTCTGCCATCCCCTCTTCTGTCTGCACATCCTTCCCATTTATACTCATTATAATATCCCCTCTTTTCATTCCCATCTTAAAGGCATGGCTTTCAGGTGGTACATCCAGTACTCTTACACCTCTGCGCACAGGTACAAACATAGGTATACCATGCCGTTCCCTGTAACGGCTATATAATACTATAGCTTCATGAGCTGCTATGGCAAAAACAGTCCCGATAACACTAAAAATATAAACATACCTGGCCGTTATTGCCAGTAAAAAAAGTAATACGCTATACAATAGAAACTGTATTCCCATTTCATGGCTTTTCTTCTCAGGCTGCCTTGTTATTGCCATGTCGGTATAACATAAAACTGAAATGGCACAATCTAGGCCAAATGCTATTGTCCCTGCTTCCACTGTTACAGGATTAAAGAGAGTCCACCAGTCCACAGTAATACTTTCTGTTATAATATTTGTGTACTCTTGGGCAAGAAATGTAAGAAAAATAAGCGGCACCGGCCAAAACCTCCTGGTTAAAAAAGCTCCGGCAATTCCATGTTCGCTCCTTATATATATAGGAATGCAGTCCTTTCCTGCACCGGCATATACCATTATACCTTCAAAAAAGTGTACTATAGCCACCATGGCCAGTATTGAAGCAACGCTAATTCCGGGAATTTTAAAAACAAGACTTATAAATGCCAGTATTCCTCCCGCATAAGACAGACAAATATATCTAATATTAAATAGAATCAGGAAAGCCATAATAATGAGTAAATATTCAAAAACCTTTGTGTCCAAAGTAACGCCTACGGATACTATTAAAAAACCGGAAACAAATCCGGCAACTACCCCAAAAAATATAGTTTCCTGGAATATTTCCCAAAGCTCTTTTTGAGTTTTTCCGTCATTACCGATATTAAATCCCCTATGCCTTATATACTGTGTTTTAACAAGCAGTACAATAATTATATAAACGGGAATAAGCTTATAGTTTAAAATAAACGCCGCCAGCAATTCCCGGGCAACAGCAGAAAGTATTTTTAATACAGGCAAATCATTCATCTCCTGTTATATTCAAATTAAGTGCATATCAAACTCATACATTGTTTTATTCTTTTTTTATAGTATAATTATAGCATATATTATCCAATAAAATATTAAAATTCGATAAAAGGGGTGCATTTTTTAAAAGTGAAGAAATATATTCGCTGATGACATAAAATCATCTCTGGGATATAATACATATGTATATGTAATATATGCATAAAAGGAGAGATTTTTTTTGCCAGGATCTATCACGGATTTTATTAAAGAAAGTCCATATGTGCTTGCCGATGGGGCAATGGGAACCTATTTTGCGAAGTTGAGCGGAATAAGTGTAGATAGATGTGAGTTTTCCAATATTGAGGCACCGGGTATAATAAAACGGATACACCAAGAATATATTGCAGCAGGAGCCCAGATTATAAAGACAAATACTTTTGCCGCAAATACAATTTCCCTTAAAACAGATTTAAGTACTATCAAAGATATAGTTAGTAAAGGATTTGAAATAGCAAGCAGAGCTGCTGAAGGGAAAAAGGTATATGTGCTTGGCGATATTGGGCCCATTCCGGAAGTAGAAGGGCATGATACTTTTTCAGAATACAAGGTTATTGTTGATACATTTATTGATTTAGGAGTCGAAGGTTTTATCTTCGAAACATTTAGCTCCTTTGACAAGCTTCTTGACATCTGTAAATATATTAAACTTAAGGATGGCAAAGCTTTTATCCTTACCCAATTCGCAGTAACTCCAGAAGGTTTTACCAGAAAGGGAATTTCAGGTAAAAGAATCATAGACGCTGTCGCCAACTCTGGCGTAATAGATGCTTATGGATTTAATTGCTTATCAGGACCCATGCACCTGTTAAAATATGTAAAAGGTTTTAATATAGCTGCTAAAATTAATACACATGAAAATAATAATTTAATATTGTCTGTAATGCCCAATGCAGGGTATCCTACTATCGAAAATGAGCGCACCCTTTATATGGATAATCCGGAGTATTTTGCAAATATTATGTCGGAGATAAGGAACCTGGGTGTAAAAATACTTGGAGGCTGTTGCGGCACCACACCCCGGCACATAAAAGAAATGGCGAAAATTCTAGGAGACAATAGAAAGATATACTCTTTTATAGAAACAGGAAAAAGGCCAAAAACCTACCCTGTTTTTGTCAAAAATAAATTTATGGAAAAGCTTGTCAGCGGTGAAATGGTATTAGCAGTAGAACTTGATCCACCTGCCGATGCACATATTGAAAATATGATTGAAGGAGCAAAAGCTATCAGGGAATGTGGGGCGGATATAATAACAATTGCCGATTGTCCCCTTGGAAGGGCAAGGGTTGACAGCTCTATCCTCGCTGCAAAAATTAAAAGGGAAGCAAACATTGATACCCTCCCCCATATAGCCTGCAGAGACAGAAATTTGAATGCAATAAAGGCATTATTATTAGGTTTGCACATTGAAGGCATACGAAATGTACTTGCAGTTACAGGAGACCCAATACCTGAAGCTGAAAGGAATCAAATAAAAGGGGTGTTTAATTTTAACTCGTATATGCTTATTGAATTCATAAAAGAGTTAAATCATAATGAGTTTACCGGAGACGGTCTTTTTATCGGCGGGGCGCTTAATGTAAACTCCACAAACTTTGATGTGGAGCTTAAAAGGGCAAAAACCAAAATACAAAAGGGTGCCGGATACTTTTTAACTCAACCGGTTTTCAGTGATAAGGGAATAAATGCTTTAAAAGAAGCGAAAAATACCCTTGATGCAAAAATTCTGGGTGGTATACTTCCAATAGTAAGTTACCGCAATGCCAACTTTTTGAATAATGAGATTCCGGGAATAATGGTACCTGAAAGTATTATAAAGCAATTTGAAGGAAAAGGCCGGGAAGAAGCGGAAGTAACAGGCATTAGCTTTGCTGTTGAAATGTGTAGTAGAATTATACCTTATGTGGATGGAATTTATCTTATAACACCTTTTAACAGGTGGCAGATGATATGTAAAATCATTAAAGAGATTAAATCCCGTCTTACTTGAATTGGCCTTTGAAATATAGACGTTATTATATTATCTCAACAATTTTTTTAATAAGCTTTACAAGCTTGCTGGCAACAGTGTTTGCCGTATCTACCACATCCCTGTGATTTAGAGGTTTGCCAAGCACTCCTGCAGCCATATTTGTTATACAGGAAATACCCAATACATTAATTCCTCCATGGTTTGCGACAATAACTTCAGGTACTGTAGACATACCTACGGCATCTGCTCCTATTATTCTTAAATACCTTATTTCAGCCGGTGTTTCATAGCTGGGTCCTGTTAGAGCGGCATAAATTCCTTTTCGTAATTCTATAGAAAGGCTTCTAGCAGCTTCTTCAGCTTTTCTTCCAAGTTCCCTGTCGTAAGCCTCGGACATGTCCGGGAACCTTGGGCCGAAGCTCTCAATGTTTTCCCCTATTAGGGGATTCACACCCATAAGGTTTATATGGTCTTCTATAAGCATTAGGTCCCCCGGTTTAAATTCTATATTAATCCCCCCTGCAGAATTAGTTACAATAAGCTTTGATATTCCAAGCTTTTGCATAACCCTTACAGGATAAGTAACTTGATATATACTGTAGCCTTCATAGTAGTGAAATCTCCCCTGCATGCAGATAACAGGTTTCCCTGATAGTTCACCCAAGACAAGCTGCCCTTTGTGGCCTTCTACCGTAGATACGGGGAAGTGAGGAATATTTATATAAGGTATAACTACCATATCCTCTATTGCTTCTGCCAGCACTCCGAGCCCAGAACCCAAGATAAGCCCAATTTCCGGACCGGTTTCAGAGCTTATTCCTGCCTGTTCTTTTATATACTTGATGGTATCATTTATCTTCCGGTTTAATAGTATCATCAGTCACTGCTCCCTCCTTTCTTTCTTCATACTACCACCCAAGAATCCTACGGTTTAGTCGTTTGGAGTGTCAATCTGTTGCATAATTATCAAAATAGCCTTGGATCAATACTATTGGAGTGCCTTATTCTGTCCACTTTTTACATTTCAGAATAAGTATACACTAATATAATCCACCAGTCAAAAGTTTTTTATATAAAAATGTTTAAAAGTATGATATGGTGGCATATATAAGTCATATACGTAATTACTGGTTAATTCTATTATATTTATTTTAATAAATAATATCATTTTACAGGAGGTTGTTTTTAATGAAATCACTAAAAGGCACAAAAACTGCCGAGAATCTTTTAAAAGCTTTTGCCGGCGAATCCCAGGCCAGGAACCGTTATACATTTTATGCATCGGTTGCCGACAAGGAGGGATATAAGCAGATTAAGAATATTTTCATTGAAACTGCCGATAATGAAAAGGAACATGCTAAAAGATTTTATAAGTTCCTGTTGGAAGGCTTAAAGGAAGAGTTGCCTGCAACAGTTGAAATTAATGCAGCTTATCCCGTTGCTCAGGGCACAACGCTGGACAACCTTAAAGCAGCAGCCAGCGGTGAGAATGAAGAATGGTCGGAACTTTATCCTGCTTTCGCAAAAGTTGCTGAAGAAGAGGGATTCCCGGAAATAGCAAATGTATTTAGAATGATTGCTTCTGTAGAAAAAAGGCACGAAACCAGGTATCAGAAGCTGGCAGACAATATTGTTAATAACAAGGTGTTTAATAAAGACAATAAAATTCTCTGGAAATGCGGCAACTGCGGTTATGTACATGAAGGCACAAGCGCACCCGAAATTTGTCCTGCCTGCGCGCATCCACAGGCTTTCTTTGAAGTGTTTGTTGAAGCATATTAGCAGTAAATCGGATTCACATGTAAATTTCCCCTATGGCCTTTAAGTCATTCCATTTCGGAAACCAGGGGGTATTTCTGTTTAATTTTAAACTCCTGGTTTCTTTTATTATTTCTGCCAAGCCAGCTGGTTCTCGTTCTTTTCTTAGTTTATAAACTTCAATATGATCTGCTTATAAAACTGCACATGCTATGCTGCACATTACGAATCTAACTCCTCAGAGCTGGGTTATGAATTTGGTAATTGAGAGGAATAAATTTACGTGCGTCATCCAGTCCCAATTATTTCTTATACAGGATTTTACCGCCAACTATAGTCATTTCAACGTTTATATTTTCATCAAATATTACAATATCAGCATCTTTTCCAGGTACTATACTGCCCTTATTATTGCTTACACCAATAATTGACGCTGGAGTTAGAGTCATCATCTTGACCGCATCTATAAGGGAAACACCTGCTAAATTAACCATATTCCGCACCAGTCGGTCAGCAGTCGCCACACTGCCTGCAAAGGCTGTCCTATCGGGAAGCTTTGCAACCCCATCTTCAACAATAACCCGCATGCCGTTTTCCAAACTTCCGATAATGCTTTCACCTTCAGGTAGTCCGGCAGCGCGCATAGAATCCGTTACTAAAGCAATACGGTCTGCACCTTTAATTTTATATATGAGTTTTAAAAGGCTTGCAGGCAGGTGAGAACCATCAGCAATTATTTCGACAGTCATCTCATCAATCAAATAAGCTGCCTCTACAACCCCGGCATACCTGTATGCATTTATTCTCCTTACCATGGATGTAGCTGAGTACAAATGGGTAATATGGGTAAACCCATTTTCAAAAGCCTCCAATACTTGTTCATAAATAGCATCAGTGTGAGCTATTGAAGCAAGAATACCCCTTTTCTTTAAATACCTGCCGAACTTCAGAGCACCTTCCAATTCGGGGGCTGCACTCCACCTGATTATATCATCGGTCCAGCTTAATATCTCCTTATATTCTTCAGGTTTCGGATTCCTTATAAATCTTGGATCCTGTGCACCTTTCTGGGCCATGGAAAAATAAGGACCCTCCAGGTGCAAGCCCAAAAACTGTGAGCCTCTTTTGTTTTCCAGTTTAGCCTTTCTATAAACCTCAAAAGTTTTCTTTAATTCTTCATTTGTGCTTGTAGTGGTAGTAGGTACCATGGCAGTTGTGCCATGCTGTACATGCTTTTCTGCAGCTCCAAGATATGCTTCAACCGTACCATCGAGGAAATCGTGTCCTCCTCCCCCATGTGTATGAATATCTATAAACCCGGGTGCTACATACTTGCCTTCTGCATCCACTATTTCGCAACAGCCATTGTTTGTTTTACAATAACTATCGTTTACTTCACTCTCTTCTTCTCCTACCTTAATTATTTCCCCTTCTTCTATTAATACACAACTGTTCTTAATAATCCTAAAAGGTGTTATCACATTTGCATTAACAATCATCATTTTTCCCATACAGCCACACTCTCACTTTCTAAACATGTAGTTTTTTATATGCATACAAGTATATCTGCATTTGCTTGACTCTGTCACAGCAAAGCCACGGGATTCTTGAGAAGTTTGGCGATGTTTTGCCAAGGTATTTCTACTTGGGCCAGTTTGCAAAATACAGATACTCCAGGTTTTCTTCCGAAATACACGTCATATTATGTCTCTTGTTCCTTGGTACATAAGCAACCATACCAGGACCCACTTCCTGTTTCTCATCTCCAACCATAAGTATTGCCCGTCCTTTAAGTATAACATATATTTCTTCTTCATCATCATGTATATCAATTTTTGTGGAATTCCCGCTCTCTACCTGTACATATCCCAATGCAATAGTTTCTGTTTCCTCTCTTTTTACTAAAAGCCTGTTTATTGCTCCTGCTATTTCGCCTTCTTCCCATATTTTTCTTACCAACATGTTAATATCCTCCTTTCAATGAACCATAATTTGTTCCATTACAACTATTGATAAAAATACCAATATCTATTTTCTTAATAACCTCTTTTATAATACATTTTTTATAATACATTTCTTCCGCTGTCCTTATCAATATAAAGTATTGCATTATCATGCTTCCTCAAAATAGATGCAGGGCATTCTTCACTAATTCTGCCCTTAATTGTATTGGTAACGGCTTCTGTTTTCGTGTTTCCCGGAACCATACAAAAAATATATTTTCCTGCCATAAGAGCCGGTATTGTGAGTGTTATCGCATACTTGGGCACATCGTCCAGTGTTTTGAAACATCCGTCATTTACCTGTTGTTGCCTGCATTTTTCCTCCAATTCTACAACCTTTACAAGTTTCTTATCGTTAAAATCCGCAACAGGAGGATCGTTAAAAGCGATATGTCCATTCTCTCCTATACCCATACATACAATATCAGTAGGGTATTGCTTTAATAGAGTGGAATACCTTTCACATTCCTTTTCCGTGTCTTCGGCACTTAAATCAATATAGTTTACCGATTTGAAGCTTACTTTGCCGAATATCCTCTCTTTAAGAAAATTTCCAAAAGCCTGTGGTGCATCTTTAGATATTCCTACATATTCATCCATATGGAAAGCATTAATCCTGCTCCAGTCAATATCCTTTTCTTTTACCAGCGAAGCTAAAAATTCGTTCTGAGAAGGAGCAGCAGCAAAAATAATATTAATCTCCTGCTTTTCCTGAAGAAGCTCCCTGATTTTAACGGCTGCTTCTTTTGCAGCTTCTTCTCCCAGGGCCTGTCTTGAGTCAAATACCTTAACAATTAAACTGTCAACTTTCATTTCTTTAATTTTACTCATTTAATATAACCTCCTATATTTCAGTGTTTTGCTTATCATTAATACAATTTTTTGTAATTTATATGCTTTATAACTATCGACATTAATAAACGTTTCTTCTGCCCATTGTCACTGCTCCAAATCATATGTGAATAAGTATTTAGTAGTAATCGTTTACTATATTAAGTTTACATCAAAATTACTGAAATGGCAAGTAATATAAAATAATAAATCCTTTTGAACCGGAAGACTAACTGCCTCCTATGCATTCAAACGGATTTTATAAAAAATCTTCTTGAATATCTTGAATATATAATATAGATATGATATAATTCCTTTATTAGTATAGATTTAATTAACCTATAGACCTTATCCTCCTTAATTAATTTGGAGATAATAGTCAAGTTAATTAAATCTCCAATTATTAAGGAGGTGTTTGTATGGCAGATAAGACTCTTATTTGCAAGGATTGCAATAGTGAATTTGTTTTTACCGAAGGAGAACAGGCCTTTTACAAAGAAAAGGGCTTTCAGAACGAACCGCAAAGGTGTCCTGAGTGTAGAAGAGCAAGAAAACAGCAAAGAAGAAATAATGCTGGCTTCGGTTCTCGTAGATTTGGTGAAAACAGGTAAAATTAATTGCCACATTATTAAATAAAGGAGAGTGTATACTCTCCTTTATTTAGTTTTGGAATACTTCAATCAATTATTGGATCGGGAATACATACGGGAATACATAAAAATTACATGTTCACATTTCTTAATATATATTATATTATTAAATATATTAAATATATATTTATATATATTTAATATTTATATAATACTAATATTGCAATGTTTAATATTGGTTTAATATTGTAATGTTTAATACTCGGGAGGTGAATAATTATGAAAAATATTCCTCTTTACGACGTGAGACCCATTAGAAACTTGAAGGATATGATTAATTCAAGTGTAGATATTTTTGGAGAAAAAACCGCATTTTTAGTAAAGAATAAGTCCGGCAACGACAATAATTACAGTCCTATAACCTATAAACAGTTTAAGTATGACTTGGATGCAATAGGGACTGCACTTTTAAATTTAGGTTTAAAAAATAAAAGAATCGCCTTAATCGGTGAAAACAGGTATGAATGGGCAATATCGTATCTAGCAGTTGTGAATGGGACAGGAGTTGTTGTCCCTCTGGATAAAGACCTTCCGCAGAACGAAATTGAGAATCTCCTCAGAAGGTCCGAAGCAAATGCAATCATTTTCTCAGGCAGTATTTATCCTCAAATAAAGGAAATAATCAGAAATAACAACTCTGTAGAATATTACATAAACATGGACGGCATAGAAGATGATGACAGTATTCTTGCATTCAACAAGTTGCTTGAAAAAGGGAAAGAACTTCTGGATAAAGGAGATAAAAGTTTTATTGATGCAGAAATTGATGAAAAAGTCATGAATATTCTATTATTTACTTCCGCAACAACCGATAAATCCAAAGCGGTAATGCTGTCTCACGAAAATATATGCACCAATCTTATGGCCATGAGTTCAATGACATATATTGATCCTACGG
This sequence comes from Bacillota bacterium, assembly GCA_013314855.1. Lineage (NCBI taxonomy): Bacteria > Bacillati > Bacillota > Bacillota bacterium. The sequence goes on from JABUEW010000002.1 coordinate 53,909, forward strand.
ATATTTTCCTATCAGTACTACCTATACATCATACATACGAGTGTACCTGCGGATTTCTATGCCCCCTCTACAGAGGAGCCGCAATTGCTTACTGCGAGGGCTTAAGGCATATACTAAAGAATCTCCAGGAATCAAAAGCTACAGTAATGCTCGCAGTCCCATTAATTTTTGAAGCCATATATAAAAGAATATGGGAACAAGCTGCAAAAAGCGGATCAGCCAATAAACTTAAAACAGGAATAAAAATAAGTAATTTTTTGCGTAAGTTAGGTATAGATATTACAAAAAGGTTATTTGCACCCATATATAATAATTTTGGTGGTAATATAAGGCTGTTTATAAGTGGGGCTGCTCCTATTGATCCCTATGTTTCAAAAGGCTTCAGGGACTTTGGTTTAACATTTATACAAGGGTATGGACTTACCGAGTGCAGCCCGATAGTTACACTAAATAGAGATGTGTACTTCAAAGATGACGCAGCCGGCCTTCCCCTTCCCGGATTAGAAGTAAAAATTGATAATCCTAATGAAGAAGGAGTGGGTGAAATCATAGTTAAAGGAAAAAATGTTATGTTGGGTTATTATCAGGATGAAGAAGCAACATCAAAAGCTTTGAAAGACGGGTGGTTTTATACCGGCGATCTGGGATATATTGATACAGACGGATTTATACATATTACAGGAAGGAAGAAGCATGTTATAGTTACAAAAAACGGTAAAAATATTTACCCGGAAGAAATTGAAATCCTTTTGAATAGAAGCCCATATATTAAAGAATCTTTAGTTTACGGAAAAAATGATGAAGTTTACGGTGATGTCGTAGTTTCAGCGGTAATAGTCCCCGACATGGACAAAATACAGGAAGATTTTAAAGACCAGGCCCTCTCCGACGAAGAAATTTATAATTTAATAAAAAAAGAAGTTAAAGAAGTAAATAAAAAACTTGTAATGTATAAATATATTAGAGACTTTAGTTTGCGTGAAAATGAATTTGCAAAGACTACAACGAAGAAAATAAAGCGCTATATGGAAAAAATGAATTAACACAACAAGTTGAGTTAACATAATTAGTTAAGTTAAGTTAAGTTTTTTGTTACAACATACCCATATGGGGTATATTGTATAATAACCGAAATTTTTTAGGAGGTAATTATATGAAAGTTAAAGTATATTCAACACCCACATGCCCCTGGTGTACAGTGGCCAAAAAATATCTTGCTTCAAAAAACGTAGTTTTTGAAGATTTAGACGTATCGGCAGATAGGAATGCTGCCATAGAAATGGTCCAAAAATCCGGTCAAAGAGGGGTACCGGTAATTGATATTGACGGCAATATAGTAGTGGGCTTTAACCAGGATGCTATTGATAAATTATTAAAGTTGTAGCAGGTTTTAGGAGAGAGGTTATATTGAAGAAAAAAATATTAACTACCGAAGATAAATTAAAGAAATATAAAAAAAGGTTTTTTATTTTACTGGTAATTTTTATTTTATTTATTGGTTTCATAAGTATTTATATATACTTAAACTATGATTACCTGGTTTTTAAACACTTTATTACACAGCATTATATATATACCGATACCCTGGATAAATTATATAATGATGAGTTGAAAAGAGATGTAAGAGGTCGGTATTTTAATTATTTTGATGATGTAGTGATATCTGTCGTTACAAAAAGAATACAAGAAATAGGCAATGACCGTTATACATACCTTTATACCCCTGAACACTATAAAAAATATAAAGAAGAAGAAAAAGAAGAAGCCTTACAGTCACAATTAAAGGTTTTGGATAATCACACTGTTTATCTTCATATAACCAATTTCTCCATCCATACCAGGAAGTTTATAGAAGACAACATCGAAGAAATAAAAAAATATCCTAACCTTATAATAGATTTAAGAAGTAATTACGGTGGTGATACCTTTGCAATGTATGCAATGGCCGATTTATTCCTTCCCAAGGGCAGTGTTATAGCCACCGACAGAATGAGACTTTTTTCAAAAACCGTTAAAGCAAAGAAAGGGAAAATCCTTTCTAACAATAAAATAGTTATACTCCAGGATAAAAATACGGCCAGTGCATCAGAAAACTTTATAGCAGCATTACATGATAACCTGGATAATGTAATTCTGATAGGCGATAAAACTTTCGGCAAAGGCATAGGACAGTTTACCATGCCCTTAAAAAAAGGTTTTGCTGTTAAAGCCACCACTATGCTTTGGTATACTCCCAATGGAACAAATATCCAGGGGCAAGGAATAAGCCCGGATATTTACTATACCAACGAAGATATAATAGATTTTGCCGTTAAAAAATTTGATCAATGGGATTAACTTTTTTTACCTGAAGGAATTTGCCTCCATCCATGGGGATATAGATTTTTTAACATTTTTCCCGTTTGCTTTGCCCATCCTACAGTAAACCCGTCAACACACACACCAATAAGCCCTTTTTCTCCTCCAACCAATAACGTTTCACCTTTTAAATATTTAATTATTTCGGTAGACTCTGACGGGAAATCCGCAACATTTTTGAGGTCTCCCTTCCTTAAGGACATAATCATGGAGTGTGAGGGTTCAAACATATTCTTTAAATTATTTGTACCCATTAAACTCTTCGAAAATCTACCCAGATACCATCCAAATTTTACCACTTTTATGCCATTTAAATCAGGCAATGGTACTGAGAGACAATATAAATTATTGCCTGTCAGGGTAAAGTGACCTTCAATTTCCATGTTAAGATTATTATGCATAAATTCTTTAAAAATTTCCAGGTATTCTTTTGACAACATTTTCTTAAGTTCATCATGCTTTTCTTGAATAGATAAATAATTTTCGTTTTGGCCTTTTTTGGCTAATAGGACAACAAAATGCCCTTCTCCCCTAACCTTATGGGGCCAAAGGCGTATAGCCTTAGCTATCCTTTCGTCTCCACCGGCCCACTCAGGCCTTCCTCTCTCTGCACCCTCAGGCAAAGGCACTTCAAGCAGTTCATAGTTATCATGCTTTTTTAAGAAACTTGATATCACCTCTTCATTTTCTTCAAGTGAAAAAGTGCAGGTGGAATAAACAAGCCTGCCACCCGGCTTTAGCATCTTATCGGCAGACTCCAGTATATCCTTTTGAATATCGAAACAATCTTCACACTTATATTTTCCCCAACTTTTTACGGCATTTTCATCTTTACGGAACATTCCCTCTCCTGAACATGGAGCATCTACAAGTATTTTATCAAAAAATTCCGGAAACTTAACGGCAAGATTGCAGGGCAGTTCATTTGTAACTATCGCATTTCTTATACCACAAAGCTCAATATTTTTTACCAGGACTTTTACCCGGGCGGGATTTGAATCATTTGCCACCAGTAGCCCTTCCCCCATCATTCCCGCAGCGATTTGTACAGTCTTTCCCCCAGGTGCGGCACAAAGGTCAAGTATATATTCGCCTGGCTTTGCATCCAATACTTCCGCAGGAAGCATGGCGCTGGGTTCCTGTATATAATAGAGACCTGCATGGTAAAAAGGATGTTTTCCCGGATTATCTCCTTCATTATAGTAAAATCCATCTTTGGTCCATGGTACTTTTTCAAGCTTGAAGGGAGATATTTCTATAAAACGGCTAACACTTGTTTTTAAAGTGTTAACCCTGAGCCCGTAATGCCTGGGCATATCAAAAGATAAAACAAATTCTTCGTATTCTTTTTCATTCATAAGAGCTTTCATTTTTTCTAAAAACTCATCCGGTAATTTCATAGCGGCAGTATGTTGTTCAAAGCTTCCTTTCTTATATTTCTGTATGCATAGAAATCGGAATCCAAGGTAATTATATCCCTAATATTTTCAATCTCCGATATCACAATCATTGTCGCATCTGCAAAATCCATAGGCATATCTCTATACTTTTCAGATAGTTCAATAATTTTAGAAATATGGTCTTTTGTTATAGGATATATTTTTAAAGCACCGCGTTCAATCCACTTTAAAAAATCTAATTGCACATTTACATTGAAATCGAGTAGGTGCAACACTTCAGTTATAACCGGCAAAGAAGTTACTAGCCTTCCCTCTAATGTCTTAAAAAAGCTTTTTACTTTATCATGATAACTGTCGTCTTTATCAAAAAGGGCTATTAATGGTCCTGCATCAATGAGGTATTTTTTCACGGATTTTCTCCTTTACTTTTTCTTTGTATTCTTTTGATAAATTACCTTTACCACTCCCATATTTGCCAAAAAGCTCCTTCCCTAATTCATAGGGGTGCTGTTGTTTTTCTAAATCAGTTAAATAAATTTCCCGTGCTTCCTTAATAATTTCAGACTTAGACTTATTTTCTCTTTTGGAAGCAAGGTTTAATTTGTTTTCTAATTTTTCTCCCAATCTTATACTTGTCATAGTATCACTCCTGTAATGCAATTTGTATTACAAGTGTATCTTATTTTAAAATCGATGTCAAGGTTACGTAGTATAAATAAAAATTTCTGTTGAAATAATCTTCGTGCCATGCTATAATGTTTTTGTGAATAAAATAAAATGGCCCATTGGTCAAGAGGCCTAAGACACCGCCCTCTCACGGCGGAAACAGGGGTTCGAATCCCCTATGGGTCACCATCAGAAGGTCACAATTACAACAGCAAAATAGCCAAGGTTAAATACCTTGGCTATTTTGCTGTTTTCAGCTAGTAGCTTACTTTATTAATCATTGTGTATTCCGGCATATACCCTCTATTCATATTTTGCCATAAAAGCCTTTATTTCTTCCATACTCTTTATGCCCGTGGATGCTCCTACTGCCATGACGCAGTGTGTACCAACAGCATTGGCAAATTTCCCGCATTCATAAAGGCTCCAACCTTTTGAAATTCCTGTTAAGAAGCCTGCAGCAAAAGAATCCCCCGCCCCTGTTGTATCAACAGGTTTTATATCGGTATATGTAGGTATCTTGTGTTTTTCCCCACCTGAATCTTTAATAAAACACCCATCTTTACCAAGCTTTACAACAGCTGTTTTGACTCCCATGGAAAGGAAAACGTCCGCAATATCTTCAGGTTCCTCTTTACCGCTTAGCTGGACTGCTTCTTCATAACTGGGCATAAACAAATCTATATATTCCATGCATGGTTCAAGAACTTTCATCCAACGTCCCTTTGAATCCCATGCAGTGTCCAGTGCTGTATATTTACCCATCTCCTTTGACTTTTTCAATACCCTGGCGCAAGGTTCCCCATCGAAGTTCGGCATTAACATAGTACCTGCAATAAATACTATCTTTGACTTTTCAATTATATTAAAATCTACATCAGTATCAGTAAATTCAGCATTTGCACCAAGACAATGCAAAAAAGACCTTTCACCGCCTGAATCCACCAACACCACTGAAGCTGATGTGCTGGAGTTTGGGCCAATCACCAGGCCATCTACATTTACTTTTTCTTCCTTGAGAGTATTATAAATAAATTTGCCGAATCCATCATTGCCAATCTTACCGATAACAGCCACATTAAGCCCTACTCTGGCCATGGCTATACCTGAATTTACAGCACACCCCCCGGTGTACAAGTCCAGTTGATCTACCAGATTAAGTTTTCCCCTTGCCGGCAACTTATCAACCGTCTTCGCTATTGCGTCTGCAACAAGTATTCCAACACATGCTACATCATACATTTTAAGCGCCCCCTATCCATGTTTTATTACTGCACAATACCTGCCAATTGTTTTATTTATATTCTATTTTACCATAAGCATTATTACAATGCATAGGCATTTATAGTTTAATTTTAGTTTACTTATATGGTATTTTGCATTTTAGCGGCATTTTTACGCCATCGTCTCCAGCATTTTCAGTGTCACACTGTACTTCAGCTCTTTACCCTCCACATAACGTATAAATTCTTCTACAATATAGCATCCCATCCTTTCAACTTCTCTGCCCATGCTGCCGGCTATGTGAGATGTGAGAATTACATTCTCCATTTTTCGAAGTTCACTGTCAAGTGCTGGAGGCTCAGGATCAGTCACGTCAAGAACAGCCGTCCTTGTGGGTACTGCTTTCAATGCCTCGATTAAATCCTTCTCTACTACCTGGGCGCCCCGTCCGGTATTTATAAATGTGGCGTTCGGCAGCATGTTGCTGAAATGCTCCCTATTGAGCATTCCTACTGTGGCTGGAAGGTTTGCTATGTGGTTTGATATTGTCTGGCATTGGGAGAAAATCTCAACCAGAGTGCATTTCCTCACTCCCAGTTTCTCTGCCCTTTCATCGGAAAGAAACGGATCGTATACCAGTACTTCGATGTTAAAATGCCTTAAAAGCTCTATGACCTTTGTTCCTATCATACCTGCCCCTAGTATTCCCACTTTGGCAAAATAATTGCCAGTGAACATCTCCGAATACTTCTTTGCTGAATGAAAATCCTTTTTTGTTTTGAGGGCATTCTGGAAAAAGCCCTTGTTTGCCAATAGGATCTGCGCCAGCGTATACTCGGCAACCGGTACTGCATTTGCTACCCATGCGCTTACTATGGTTATACCTTTACTAAGGAACGGGCGGGCAAAGTGTTGGACGCTACCTGCTGCATAGAACACTGCCTTCAGCTCGGGAAGGTATTGCTCAATTTCTTCTTCCGATAGCACAGGCATACCCCATGTCGAAAATACAACCTCCACGTCCTTGAGGTACTCTTTGTGATCCCCCAGGTTTTCCTTCGCAACCAACTCAGGGTATATTACTGCATATTTACTTATCTTACTTATACTTTCCCGGGTGTAGACCCTGTCTATCAATTCCCTGTTACGCCCTTGCGACATGAACACTGCTTTTACCATAGGATTCCTCCTATCTCAATAAATTATCCGGTTACACTTTTTCTGATATTGTTAATATAATGATAACATAACAAATCAAAGTATGTAAACTTTAGGCTATTAACTTTTATTACCATATTTTATTTTATATAATTTTAAAAGAAGGTTGCCTTCTCTAAATAAGTTGAATAACACTATCAAAGTTGTTATAATTTTTATAGGTAAATATTAAATAATTTCGATTATCTGGTAAGCAAACAATGTCATTTTAAGAAAAGGAGATGTGTTGCAAATGGAAATGAATGTTGGTGCAAAAGTGTGGTTTGTGCCCGATTGTTATTACCCTTCAACAAGCACTGGAAATCTTAAGAGTCATGAAGCTATATGCGTGCTGAACCCCGGAAAAAAGGATGCCAATATCGAAATAACCTTATACTTTGAAGACAGGGATTGTATGCGGGGTTTTAAAGCTGTTTGCAAGGCTGAAAGAACAAATCATATCAGGATGGATAAGTTAAAGAACGAAAATGGTGAAGGTGTACCCATGGATGTACCTTACGCAATGATGGTAATGAGTGATGTGGAAATAATTGCCCAGTATAGCAGAATGGATACCTCCCAGGCAGAGATGGCTTTAATGACAACAATGGCTTTCCCGTTCAAGTAAGAAGGCGAATTAATAGCAACAGGGGGACGCATTAAGCTCAAATAAAAAATGTGCGTCCCTATTTCTTTAAACTTCTCTACTTTTTTTGCAAATGCAATGGTCTTTCTTACTTCGGGACCAAAGGTATCCGTTCCTTCCTGGATATTCCATGGCCCTACTGAAAATTTAAACTGAGATTTCATATATAACCCGTACCTACTATTCCTGCTTTTATCTTCCTCATTCGGATTCCCCTTTAAATGAATGCGAGGCTTTAGGTTATAACCTCATGTTTTCATCAGAGTATTGATTGATTAGCCTTTATCGGAATAGCCCACGGCAGGCAGAAGAAACAGTCTGTACCTTGGGACAATGGTATCGTTTGCCTGGATGCAGAGATATCAATAAAGCTTTTATAAAAGCGGCATTTCAGTCATGCGGAGGTTTGTGCAGCCGTAAGGGATAAGCCGGAGTTCTTCTTCTTCATTGGAAACCCGATCCATTCCAGGGTAGGGGGCAGCACAACCGTTTTTCTTGTCCCAATCTACCTTTTTACCACGAACATGGGCTACTACCGGGGCTCCCCCGGGAGAAAAGGGACAGTCTCCTATAGGAAGTTCCTCAAACCGGATGCCGGATTCTGGATTATTTTTATCAAGACACAGGCCATAATTCCACGGTGTAGCAGGATATATTTCGTAATCACAGTGAGGAGGCTCGCGGCCTGGGATATCCCGGTTAATTCTTACCCAGCGTTCCGCAATGGGAAGCGAGTATACCAGAGGACCCCGGGTTACGGCATAGAGATTATTGGGCCGGCTTACAATACGGGGATGCATTGGGAAGTGAAGAGTAAAGGAGGTTTCCCCACTCCATACTTGCTCAAGACGGTAATAATCTCCATTCTTCAAGGAAATTGAGCGCCCCCCGATTTTTAGACAGGCACCTTCAGCCCATCCAGGCACTCTCAGCCATAGTGCAAATCCAGTCTCACGGTCAACCGTTACCTTAAAATCCAGGGATTCGCGGAAAGGGTACCCGGTATCTAGGGTTATAGAAACCTTTGCATTGTTTACTGAAGTTTTTACTGTACAGGGTGCGTAGATTGGAACAGCCAGTCCGTCCTGGCTTTGCATAAAAATAGACATGGCAAGCTTTGGCCAGGGTTGGCTGAGGTTTGCCGTGCAGCATCCATAATTTGGTTCAAGCCCGAATATGTTTGATTCTCCTCCGTTGGTGCGGTAAAAGCACATTTCTTAAATTTTGCAGCCATTTAATCAGTCCCACCGTTGGTACTATAACCTTCAAAGACAAAAGTATTACCGAATACAGCCCTACGGAATTGAGGAAAAGGATAGTATATTGTTTCCAAACACCTTATCTTTTTGGTGATACAGTAATAGAAAACATCAACTTCCCTTTTTCTATAAGAAATGTAAAACCTGATACCGAAAAGATAAATGAACTGTTTTCAATGTTTCATAGGTATGTTGTTTTCTGTAAAGTAGAGGATTATTTTATCAAAGTTGTTTACATCCCTTGAACTACTTACCTTTACAATATTCTCATCAATCTCTACACTTGAAACACCATCTATTTTGCAGTTTTACCGGTTAATACAAGCAATGTTTTACCAGTCTATATGAATGATGATAATGAAATTTTCATTTCCAGGGGCTTTATCTGGGAATTTCCTTATAGCGGAGGCATTGATTTGATAAAATGAGTTGGGAGATCCAAAAAATTAAGATAAAAGCTTTAATGTCAAATTATATCAATGCCACCACCCATTAAAGCTCCCTTTATATTTCTACATTATATCTCTACATGAATGAATAGAAAGTCGTTATAGATATCCGGCTGGGAGATGGCATCCTGTTATAAACATTACACTGAACCAAGCCTTCCACCCCATTAAAGTAAAGCCTTTCATGCTCCAGTTCCTCTATCCGGTCTATCTTACCCTGCAGATAGTCGTTAATTCTCGCTATGGCAGTATCAAGCCTCATAAGCAGTGCACCATACCTGAGATCAAGTATCTCCCATCCAGATGGTTTGTTGATCATCATCCATAAACTTCTGTGATATTCTCTTAAGTTCTTCACCCTTTTTATCAGTTCAGGTAGCTCTTTTTGGGCTAACTCCTCAAGTACCACGTTATTTTTATTTCTGTAGGCATTTGTTATCCTTATCCCCATTTCAGCCTTTAGTTCCAATACTAGACTTACTCTTCTCAAATACTCAAAAACAAAATTTAAATCCCCATTCCTTCCAGCATACACGCTTAGCTTTTTCGCTAAATCATTGTAATGACTGCTTAAGGGTAACCCCTCAATATTCTTGTCAAATAGGCCAAGGAGAACATCCTGCCACATAAGGTATTTACTCGTGTTCCTGTTATTAGTGTTGCCATTTTGGGTTCCAGGTACCTCGTCAATGTATTTAACGCTTATGAAGTCATCATAGTCTGTCCCCGTACAGAATTTGAACCTTTTCTTCAATTTCTCTTCATCCAGCACTTTGGAATACCCATGTTCGGCAAAAAGCTGTAACCCTACCATGTTGGTATATATATTGCACTCGGTAGTATCATCGCCCCATATTGTTGCAAATACCTCTTTTATTCCCTGCTTCTTGCAAGCGTTGAGTGCAGCATTTGTGTTAGCATAGGTTATACCATAATTAAGTGTGAAACCTGTCCAGCTCCATAGACCTCCTGCGAATATTGGATCAGACCCAAACTCCCTGTGCCTCTTTATCCACTCGTTGTAAAAATCCTCATCCGAGTGGTAGTAATCCCAGTAAACAAGCTGAACCCCTTTTGGTACCATGTCAATCACTTCTTTTGGTATAACAGAGTTTATGTCATAATAGTCCCCTGTTCTGGATGCTGCTCTGAAATACATGTCGCTCCATATCATCGGCTTCAACCCGTATTTTTCTGTTATCTTAAGCACATACGTAAGATGTTCGTTCATTATGTCAAATTTATTGCGATAGCCGTTTAACTTGAGGTAGTTTCCCTGTCCAAGTTTCCATGCTTCATCCATGCCTATATGGATCCTTTTTGTCCTAAAAGGTTCGCATGCTGCAGCTATCATTTTTTCAATAAACTCGTAAGTCTTTTCATAACCTACCAAGAGTGTATCGTCATCTTCTTTAATATCGTTGTAACATCCCCACTTTAAAACATCTATCAAATGTGCAAGTGTCTGTATGCACGGTATTACCTCAATTCCGAAAGCATAAGCATAGTCGTCTATCTCTTTCATCTCTTCATAGCTGTATTTTGATCTCATATATCCAAAATATGGTTGATCCTTTATCTCATAACTGTCTTCAGAGTACAGCATAAGCATATTCAGGCCCATGGCTGCCATATATCTGATTATCTTTTTTACATTATCAATATTTATTACGGCATTACCCTGTGATACATCGAACATAACACCATTCATAGTAAACTGAGGCTCTTCCTGTATCTCAAAAGTATCTGCTTCCTGGAAGGCTTCTATCAACAGTCCAAGAGCTCTGAAAAAATAAATTCTTTCTTTATACTTAATAACTGCAGACTTTCCCTTTTTTACAACACTTATAAGATTATTCTGAACCTTTTCTACATTAATCTCAAGACCTTCCGGGCATACTTCAAAACCAAACATGCCGGAAAATATTTCAATCCCTTTATTAAGACCAGAAATATCTCCTTTAAATGAAAGCTTCATTATAATCCCCCTAACTATTAATCCTGTATTAAAATTAATATTAGCATTAAAATAATAACCAAAGTACAGCAGCTGAACAATTGAACTAATATTTCCCGAATTCCCGCCCAGCCTCTACCATTGCAATCATATTTTCTTCCGGAGTCATCCTGGGAATCATTTCTCCACTGTTGAATATATATCCACCATTCCTGCCACCAGCTTCAATAATTCTTTTCGCCTCTTCCTTAACTTTTTCCGGAGTGCCATTCATCAGTACATTAATAGGGTCAATATTCCCTATCAAACATACTTTGTCTCCAACAGCCTGCTTTACGTCAGCTATATCAACGCCTGGTCCCACACTTAATGCACTGATACCTGTTTGAGCTTGGACTTTAATATGTTCAATTTTGTGCTCACTTGCATGGTAAAAGCTGTAGCCTCTACACCCTTATAAGCCATAATAACCCCTCCAAACCTAAATTTAGTACAACCATTATTAAACCAGGTACACCAAAATCCTAAAATTATATGTCATGGCCTTTCTTGTATGCACAGGTCTACAACTTGGAAACCCTGGGCGGATTATTCATCAAATCCTCAGGCATTATTTGAGCAGTTTTTTTCTCATCACCCGGTTTTCGCTTTCTTGTATACGGATATAACTCACATTTCTTATATTAGAACTTTAGTTAAAACTTTAGCTTCCATAGAGCTTTTAAGACTACCTGCTTATTTAACCTTTCTAGTTCGTGCTATAAACCAACGCTTATTAATTACTTAAATTTAATATTTTATTTGTTGCATAAAATAATAAGATAATTATATTATATTTGTTATACTATTATCTGTCAATGTGATTTTTTTATAGTTATGGTTGTGCAGCAATTTAGATTAACCCAAACTGCAGATGTGCTTTAGAAAATGCTGCAAATCATCAGCTTATAGACAATCATAGGCTTGTAGCCAGGTTTTATTGAGGAATTTGAGCTGCCACTCTAATTCTTATTTCATCAAGGTCATCACCTGATGCGTTAACTATTATTAACATCCTCTGGTAATTATATAGTCCATGGAAAGGGGAGATATTGCATAAGTAAAACAAAAGTCTTTTAGTTGAATAATTCTTCTTTACTCCTTTACACTGCCGCTTAAAATGCCCGCTATAAAATATTTCTGCAAGCATATAAATAGAACGTATATTATAAAGCTGGACACAACTGTTGCAGCCATGAGCTGGTTCCATATAATCTCTGCTTCATCCCTGAACATTGTAAGAGCTATTTGAACAGTTTTCATGCTGTCAGAGTTGGTCATTATAAGTGGCCATGTATATTCATTCCATGTTCCTGTAAATTTTAGTATACCCAGCGATGCCAGGATTGGTTTAGAAAGAGGCAGATATATTCTAACAAACGTCATAAACCTGCTGCACCCATCAATCCTGGCCGAATTATCAATATCTTGAGGAAAAGTTATATAAAACTGCCGGCAAAGAAAAACACCGAAAGAGCCGGCAATAAACGGTATTATAAGCCCGGCGTATGTGTTTATTAATCCCCTTCCGCCTATACCTAATATATTGTTCCCGCCTGCAAGGGGAAATCTTTTCATCATAATAAAAAGCGGGACCATTGTAACCTGGGGTGGAATCATCATACCTATGAGCAGCAGCACAAATAATAAATGTCTGCCCTTAAATTTGATGCGGGCAAAAACATATCCTGTCATGGAATTGATGAAAAGGCTTATAATAACTACAATTATAGTAATATATATACTGTTAAAGAAGTATCTGCCCCAAGAACCATTTGTCATTGCTTTAATATAGTTAATGAATTGGGGTTTTTGGGGAAATAACAACAACTCCGGCGAATATATCTCTTTCATTGTCTGAAGAGATGCCGAAATCATAATAAAAAACGGTATTCCTATGATAATGGTAAACAGCAATACCACAAGCCAGGTTAACAATTTATATATGGTGTCTTTCATTTCTGTTGTCAATCCTCCTGCTCTTTTCCTTCTCCAATGCGCATATTTAAAAGGGTAATTCCAAAAATAATTACCAAAAGTACTATGGACATTGCCGATGCATACCCCATTTTATACTCGCTAAAAGCGCGCATATATATTTGATGAACAATTGTCGTAGTGCTGTTGATTGGCCCCCCGCCAGTCATAATCCGTACCTGTTCAAAGGTTTTAAAGGATTCGATACAAGTTGTAACAAATATAAAAAAGGAAATTGGTGATACCATGGGTACGGTAATTTTGAATAGCATTGCAAATTGCGAAGCACCGTCAACTTTGCCTGCTTCATATAAGCTTGCAGGAATATTTGCAAGCCCTGCCAGGTAAATTATCATCACATATCCTATATTTTTCCAGATATTCATAATAATAAGGCATGGTAATGCCAGGTGTTCATCAAATAACCACTTTAAAGGTTGAAATCCTAAAGCTATAAGTATTTTGTTAAATATTCCCGTTGTAGGTTCGTACATATAAAGCCATACCATGGACACTGCAACCATGGAGGTCACATAAGGAAATATATAAAGCGCTCTTACCATATAAAATACTTTTGACATCCCGTTAACTGCAACTGCGGCAATAAAGCCAAAAACCATGAGAGGCACTACACTAAATGCTGCGTAAATTAAAGTATTCCATATGGAACGGAGAAAGTCCTTATCACTGAATAATTTAATATAGTTATTCAAGCCAACAAAATCCCTTGTTTTTCCAAGGTCGTAGTTTGTAAAACTATTTATAAAATTAGTAACTATAGGCACCAATACAAAAAGGATAAAAAAGGCAAAAAAGGGTGTTATCATGGCATATGCTTCTATATCATCGCTTCTGATTTTGATCTTTTTTTTGGTCATATGTGCATACCTGCACTTTAGTCCGGTGTAATTCCATGTTATGCCAAGTTTTCTTGATACACCCTTCATTGCCCTCTCCTTTTACTGTTTCATTTCTTTATATCTTATCATCTCTGCTTATATCTTATCATCTCTTTATGTCTTATCATTTTTTTATATCTTCCAGTAATTTGTTTTGTGCTTCATTTAAAGCCTCTTCAATTGATACCTTTGAATAAAGCACTTTTTGTACCATTTCATTCCTCAAGGTCTGGAACCTGGGAGACCAGGTAGTCCTGGGCATGCCTATACCAACCTCAACACATTCGGCCCTTACCGAATTGTATGGATCCAGCTTTGCGAATTCGTCAACAAGGGATTTCCTCGTAACAGGTATATTTAGCCTTTTACTGCGTTCAAGCACCTGTTCCTTCGTTAAAGCCATTTCAATGAATTTCCATGCCTCATCTCTATTTTTACATCCGGAGCCCATAAAGAGCATGTTACACCCACAGAATGATGCCTTCTTTTTGTTATACGGCGGTACAGCGATAGCCACTTTCTCTTTCAAATCGGCATCTTCCAGCATAGGCCGCAAAGCAACGTTATTTATCAGTGTCATGGCAGCATTTCCTTTAATAAAAGGATTTACTTCATTGCTGTTGTACGGGATATTTACTTCGTCAATAAAGCTCTTCAAAAACTCGAAAGCTTCTGCTTTTTCAGGTGTATTAATTATAGGCATGCCATCGTCATCAACATATTTACCGCCGTTGCCGAAAACAAAAACATCGAATTCAACAAAATTTCCTGCTGCCATTGGAAATGCAAAACCTGCCCGAGTTATCCTGTCACCTTCCTTTACAGTCAGAAGCCTGGCATAATCTCTTAGCTCATCCCATGTTCTTGGTGGTTTTTCGGGGTCAATGCCGGCTTCTTCAAACATATCCTTGCGATATGCAAAGACAAACGGTGTGGTAGAATATGCAAGACCATATATTTCGCCCTTATAGGTACCATTGGCAAGTACACTTTCCATTATATCGTCCTTGCCTTCCCATTTTGAATAGTAATCCGTAATAGGCTGATAATGACCTGCTTCAACCCTGTTTGCTACAGAAATAATACCATGCCCGATAATATCAGGACCTGCACCTCCTGCAAAAAGTGTGTTAAGTTTGGTTTCCATGGGTTCACCTATCGCAGCATCATCATATTGGATTTTGATATTTGGGTTCTTTAATTCGAATTCTTTGATAAGAGATTTCCAATAATCCGCTTCAGGTGTATCGTTACCTATACGTAAAAAGGTTAATGTTACTATATCTTTATTATAATTATTATCATTTTTGCTTCCACAAGAGGAAAAAAGTATTAAATTTGCTAAAACCATCATAATTACTAATGATACTGTTATTATTCTCTTTATTTTCTTCATTTTTTGTCCTCCTTCTCTTCTCTAAACGGATTTTCGGGGATAGTCCGGTAAAAACCATCCTTACTTACTCATCAATTTTGCTTATTACCACACAACAGACGGATGGCCGTGGATGTTAGGCAACCTGTTGGGCCGTACTAGTGCGCCGCCTTCTTCATAAGAAGTTATTGCAGCAAATGTATATTCCAGTGTTGCCAAAGCATCCCTGCCTGATGCCCTTATAAATTCCTTTGGCACCCCGTTCGTAATATCTTCAAGGAATGCATGGAGCCTTGTGGGGAAGGTTGAGTTAAAATCGGTAATTCCCGTATTGAAAACTTCAGGAGCCGGCGCTTCCTTCTCCCCAGGCTTTGGCGATGCCCAGAAGGTAAGTTTTTCAACACAGTTTTCAATACAAAAAGTGCCTTTTGTACCTGCCATTTCAAAGCTCCACCAGCCTCCCAGGCCAAACATCGCATCACCGCGCTGGGACAGTAAATATCCTACACTTCCGTTTTCAAAGCGGACATGTATGCTGTTGATAGAAAGCATCAGGTCATCTGCGCTTTTCCTTACACCGGGTTTATTCATAAATGCCTGTACATGCGTAATATCTCCGCAAAAATAGCGCATAACACTAAAAGGATGGGCAAGAAACGCCTTTACATGGGAATACGGGCGCTGCCACCTTGGGCTTCCTACTCCTCCATAAGTTGCCTCCCCGCCGTTAAAGCCCATTTTATGAAGGCAATATACCGGCTCACCAACTTTTCCCTCTTTTATATATTGTTTCGCTTTATCTGCCGGCTGGGTGAAATAGTGGTTTAAATTACATCCAAGGTAAACATCCTTTTCTGCCGCAAAGCGTACCATTTCCCTTGCTTCACTAATATCATTGGATATGGGTTTTTCTACCAGGACATGCTTTCCTGCATCAATAGCTTCCATAACAGGAACATAGTGCCAGCTGCCATTTTCATAACCGCTGGTGGTAACATCAATAATATCTAACTCAGGATGGGCTTTCAGCATTTCCTTCAAGCTGTAGTATGCCTTAACCCCATGCCTTTCAGCAGCAGCATCTGCCTTTTCTTTTATAATATCGCATACTGCCGTAAGCTCTGCGAGAGGGTCTTTGTTATAACACTCAGCATGGAGATTTCCTATGCCGCCCATTCCTACTATACCTATTTTTAGAGCCATATAAAATTCCCACCTTTCAAAATATAGTTAAAAATATATATATTGACTTCGTAAATAAATTTTTAATTCTAGGAAATAAATTTTAATTTTCTTCATTTTTACGAAATACTGTAGGTGAAACACCCACAACTTGCTTAAATTGCCGTGAAAAATTGCTTATATCACCAAATCCTGCACTCCTTGCAATCTCCGCAACAGGCATATTTGTTGTTTTAAGTTTTTCCATGGCCTTTGCAATTCTGTAATTACGCAAGTATTCAACAGGAGATAAACCCACTGCATTTTTAAATTGACGCGATATATAGTCAGGTGATAATTTGACCATGCTTGCCATTTCTTTCATTAAGAAATCCCGCTGGTAGTTCTCCTCCATAAACTTTAAAGCGTTATAAATATGAGGCAAGTACACTTTGTTATTTACATTTGTACCGGAATAATGGTTGCTGTATAGTCTTGAGTACAATACCAAAAAACTTACCAAAAGGCTTTTCATATTAAGTTCCCATCCAATACCGCGGTTAACCTGTTCCCACTTCATTTTTTCAAGGCAAAGTAAAACTTCACGCCTTTCAGCAAAATCCAAATGAAGTTTTTCCCATTTAGACTGCCGTTCGCCCAGTATCTGGCTCATACCGGGTAGTTTAACGATTTCTGAAGAAAATCCGTCTAAAGCCTCCATATAAAACAGGCAATTGTATAAATAGGTATGATGGGCGCTTATATATGCATGTACTTCACCGGGCCTTATGGTAAATAAATCGCCGGATGTAAGGATGGTTGTTTCATCATTGCATGAATGCATGGAAAAACCTTTGTCAATATAAACTATTTCAAAGAAGGAATGGCTGTGCAACCATACCTTGCCATGATGTTCCGTATCCATAATTGCAATAGGAAAGTCTCTATCTTCAAAATCCAGGATGTTTTCTTCTTTTCCCAAAACAGCCATTATCCTTCACTTGCTCCTTTTTCTTCTCTTTTCTCTTTTCTCTTTTTCTTTAACGTTTGTTAATAACTTAATAGTTTCCACTATCTCTTAACAGTTTCTACCTTAATGGGTAGCCCTGTTTTAATAGATTCTATAGCTGCATGAATTACACGGCTTGCCTCAAGGCCATGTTCACCGGAGCCATCAATATCTTCAGGCCTATCGCCCCTTGCCACTTGGTTTACAAAGCAGGTAATCCTATCGCGAAATGTATCATAGAAGTCACGGAATCCTCCAAATACAGGATTGGTGTAAACCTGCTTTACAAGGCTGTCAGCAGGATAAAGGACAGCCTCCCTCCACATATCCTCAAGTACTGCACGCCCTTTTGTACCTGCAACCTCGCAACGTTCCATCGGGTGTCCCCGCTTTATGTCATATGAGCTTGTCAAATGGCCAACAGCTCCATTCTTAAATTTAACGTTTATAGAAGCGGTTGACCAGATATCCCTGCCCGGTGCCTTGGTTGCAAAGCAGTGGACGGTATCAACATCACCGCCAAAATAGCGCATGATATCCACACTATGTGGGTTAAGGGCTTTGAGGTGATAATATTCGGAGTCAAAAGAGGGATCAAACCTTCCTATCCATAATGCCATATTTATAAACAGCAGGTGCCCCAAATGCCCTTCATCCTGCCACTGTTTTACAATGCGCGCTGCAGGAGTAAACCGATGGTTTAAGTTGATGGCAAAGCACCTGTTTAACCTTTTTGCCGTATCCACCATTATTTGTGCCTTTTCAAGGTCATTGCAAATAGGCTTTTCACATAATACGTGGCAACCTGCTTCAAGAGCCTGTATTGTGGGCAGATAATGATCACTTGAATATTCGAATCCTCCTGTAGTGACACTGCAGATATCCGGTTTTAATTCATTAAGCATTTTTTCCGCATCCGGATACCAGGGAACACCAAACTTTTTGCCGGCAGCTTCCGCCCTCTCCCGGATGATATCACAGACACCTACGAGTTCAACGTCTTTACACTCTGTATAAACACTTGCGTGGGTGTTTCCTATGTTACCCATTCCGATAACACATACTCTTAGCATTTATAGTCCTTCTTTCATTTTTATTGACCTTTATTTATATTAACATTGATATTCACTCGGATATTCACTCGCAATTATTCATAATTATTCCCGCTTCCGTCACAAAAACTAATCCTTTTTCTGGGCAAGCATAGCCTGAAGTTTTTTTGCAGCCTCAGGGTCGCCTATGTGAAGAGCATCATATGCCTGCTGTGATGTCTTAAAAGGCCCGCACCCTTTTCCATGCCAATCAAGATTGTTATACATGGGATTTTCCCTTCCGGTTTCCTTTTCACGTTTTGCTATATGTTGAAACATACGTTCCTCAAGCATCTTTACAACTCCAGGTTCTTTTTCAGCAACATTATTATTTTCTTCCGGGTCCTTAATTAAATTATAAAGCTCTACTTCAGGCTTGAAGTGGAAATCCGGCTCCAAGGCACGGATAAGTTTCCATTCGGGAGTTCTCCAACCATGCTTTCTCATCCATGTACATTCGGTGATATAGAATTCCGGTTCCGGCTCCCTATACTCACCCCTTGTTAAAGGCATAAGACTTCTTCCATCGAAACGAATACCGGTATCAATTCCCAGGATCTCCAAAATTGTAGGCATAATATCCTTAAGCTGGCAATAATCCGTATACCTCTTCCCTTCAGGAAGTTTTCCCGGGAAACGCAGCACCAAGGGGACAGTCAACGTACAATCATAAAGTCCGTGATGATCAAAGTAACAGTCATGGTCATAGAGAGTTTCCCCATGGTCGGATGTAATAACAACCAGGGTTTCGCCTTCAATGCCCAAAGCTTCCAGTTTGGTTAGGATATTCTGTATGCAGGCATCCATATAAGCAATTGCACCATCGTACTGGGCAATTATATAATCCTTATCGGTGCATCCCGGTGGGAACCAGGTCAAGAAATAGTCCCTGAAAGGCTTAAACTGATATACAGGTTCAAGGGATTTATTATTTGGGTCAAACTCATTTCCGCCATAGAATATTCTGTGAAATGGTTCTGGAGGAAGATATGGAGAATGAGGGTCCATGTGGCGCATAAAAAGGAAGAACGGTTTGTCTTCCTTTGCAAGGCGTTCCAATTCGGGAATAGCTACCTTGTTGAGATTTTCAGCTTTTGGTGAGCGTCCCTTTTCCCAGGAACCCCAGGCCTCATATTCAATATACTTGCCAAAGCCACGGGATGCAGGATTACCGCCAAATCCAATACATGTGGAATTGTACCCGTTTTCATTAAGTACCTCTGCCAGAGTTTTTATTCCATCTGCAATTCCGCCTTTATGTCTTAAAGCTACAATATTTGTTCCGAAGCAATCCATACCGGTAAGCATAGAGCCATAACCTGATGTAGTAGGTACACTAGGGCTAAAACAGTGCTCAAACACTATACCTCCCTGGGCATATTTATCTATATGGGGTGTAGTAAGGTGCTCATAGCCGTAAAGGCTCATATGGTCAGACCTTAGGCTGTCAATTCCGAATAACACTAAATTAGGTTTTTTAGCCATACTTATATCTCCTTTCATTTTATCTTGCTCCAAGTATTTTAAGACATGCATTCATATACCCATAACTTTCAGCCGCAATAATGGATGCAGCAATCATGTCCTGTCCAGGGCCGATAACTTCCAGGCAAACAGGCCCATCATATCCGGCATCCACCATTGCTTTAAAATAACCAAACAGGTTTATATCACCTCTGCCGCATGCTTGCAATGCAGGTTCACCCGGACTGGGACCCCGGCCTTTACAATCACGGATATGTATATGCTTTACCCTGCTTATTACTTGGGGCAGTGCTTCTTCCGGAAACTCTCCCGCACGGTAAATGTGACTTGGGTCCATGTCAATACCAAAAGCAGGACTTTTTATATAACCCATAGCTTTAAGCGTTGTAGGAGTATTATATATTGCTGCACCTACATGGGCTTTTACGCAAAGAGTAACACCGAATTCTTCAGCTTTTTCAGACATTTTTGCAATGGTGTCAAGGCTTGCTTTAAGACTCTCTTCATCGTCAGCTTTTCCTCCCGGCCCGATGTTAATAACCGGGATACCTATTTCCTTGGCTGCTTCAAATGCCTTCATAAGCCTGTCTTCGTCAAGGGAGGCTACCTCGGATGACAACATCATGAGTCCGAATTCTTCCATAACTGCCTTAATATCTTCCTTTTGTGCTTTCCAATTATCAAGGTTTAAATGCTCGCACATACCTTTAATAGCAGAAATCTCCAGACCATCATAACCTGCTGCTTTGATCGCTTTTGCCGCCTCTTTAAGAGAATACGCTTTGAAAAGTACAGTATTTACTCCAAGTTTTATCATCGTTCTCACCCTTTTGGGCATTCACTCCTTTCAAATTAAATTATTTATAATCCTTTCTTTATCCTTCCTTTTTTCCCTGAAACATAATGTCTTTTATTGAAATCCAACAACTGAGAGTATTTTATTAAAGATATTTAAAGAAAGGACAAAATTCAAATTTTTAATTAATATTATGCATCCATTAATAATGCCATCTTAATTATACAGCGAATAAAATTACTCTTCAATTAAATTACTTGATTTGTTCTAATATCGTTACGGAATATGCATAATCCATTATGTTTTTGCAAAATAATATTGAGAACTTATTATGGACAAAATACAAAGAAAATAGATAGTGATGTTGTCGAGTCTGACCATCCGGTAGTCCGGGAATCGGCAAATTACATTAAGTAACAAAGCGTTAAAGCTATAAAGTAATATAGCGTAATTAAATTTAGCTTATATGAACCGGGAGTACAAGGCTAAATAAGCTTTGTACTCCCGGTAGTTTAAAAATCATTGTCTCTCATCCAAAGGTATATATTTTTTAGGCGCAGCTACATTCCTGTAAGCAGGCCTTATTATTTTGCTTCCGTCAACCAGCTCTTCTATCCTGTGGGCACACCATCCAGCAACCCTGGCAATAGCAAAGATCGGTGCATATAATTCCACAGGAATATCCAGCATTTTATATACAAAGCCGGAATAAAAGTCTACATTTGCACACATGGGTTTATTTGTATTTTTAGCCTTGTGGAAAACTTTTGGCGATAATTTCTCAACCCTTTCAAAAAGTCTGAATTCTTCTTCAAAACCTTTTTCCATTGCAAGTTCTTCAGCTTTTTTCTTTAATATTACCGCCCTCGGGTCAGAAAGTGTATATACTGCATGGCCCATACCATAAATTAATCCTGATTTGTCAAAAGCCTCTTTATTAATAATCTTTTCCAGGTATCTTTCGAGTTCTTCTTCATCTTCCCAGTCTTTTACATTATTCTTAATGTCATCCATCATCATCATTACTTTTATGTTTGCTCCACCATGTTTTGGACCCTTAAGAGAACCTAAACCGGCAGCTATGGCAGAATAAGTATCTGTCCCTGTAGAGCTTACAACATGGATTGTAAAGGTTGAATTATTGCCTCCTCCATGTTCTGCATGGAGCACAAGGGCAAGGTCAAGAATTTCAGCTTCACTTTGTGTATATTTGCTATCAGGCCTTATCATATGCAGTATGTTCTCAGCAGTGCTTAAATGACGTTGTGGTTTATGAATATAAAGGCTTTTACCTTTGTAATAATGGGCCAGGGCTTGATATCCATAAGCTGCAAGAGTAGGAAACTGTGCTATTAACTCTATGCTTTGGCGTACCACATTGGTTATACAGGTATCATCGGGATTTTCGTCATAAGAATAAGCCGCAAGGACACTTCTTGCCAACTTGTTCATTATATCTTTACTAGGGGCTTTTAAAATCAAGTCTCGAGTGAATCCATTGGGGAGTTCTCTATGCTCCGCCAACAACCATTTGAATTCTTCGAGCTCCTCTCTTTTCGGAAGCTCTCCAAACAACAAAAGATAACAGCATTCTTCAAATCCGAATCTTTTTTCTTTTTGAAAACCCTCTACCATTTCGCTGATATCAATACCTCTATAAATAAGTTTCCCTTCAACAGGTATTTTTTTATTATCCTCCATCACATACGCGTGGACATCACCTATCTCAGTTAACCCAACAAGCACGCCTGTACCATCACTGTTTCTTAACCCAATTTTCACATTATGCTTCCCGTATAATTCAGGATCTATTCGATTGTTTTTTTCTGCCAAAGTAGCCAAATTATTTATGATGTTTTTAATTTTGACTTCATCTGTTAACTTATTATATACCATTAATTACTCCTCCTTCTATGTTTTTTCATCTTTATTACATTCATACTTTCCTTTTTTCATAAGATTAATTGTTGCATTTTTAACATGCTCTGTCGTAAGCCGTTCTGCCAATTCAGGTTCTCTTGCTGCTAAGGCCTGAAAAATAGCTTTATGCTCTTCAAAAGTTTTCTGTGATCTTCCCGGAATTTCTAAAGAAGCGCCTCTGGCTCGTTGGGCATAATGGTGGAAAGTGCTTAAAATATACATAAGCGGCCTGCTTTTACTGGCTCTGAATAGTATATCATGGAACCTTGAATCCAATTTGAGTAGATTGCTTGTGTTTCTACCTTTTAAAGTGTAAAACTCTTCAAGTTCCAGTATTTCTTTTAACTCTTCTAATTCCTCCTGCGTAATATTTTCTGCAGCCCATCTGGCAGCAAGCCCTTCTATCATCATTCGTATTGTATAAATATCTTCAATATCTTTGTTAGATATTCCCTGTACCACTACTCCTTTACCAGGTATAGATTTAACAAGGCCTTCGAGCTCAAGCTGTTTTAATGCCTCTCGTATTGGAGTTCTGCTTACGCCAAGTTCTTTAGACAGCTTTGTTTCTACTAAATAATCTCCGGGCTGGTACTTTCCGTTAATAATGTCGTTCTGAAGCCGCTTGAAAACCCTTGCACCAAGCGGATTCCCAGCATCACTGTCATCATTATATTCAATTTTAAGCATAATCGTCTCCTCCATTTATTAGCTCTTATTAGTTTTTATAGATTATTTATTTACCCTCACATTATTCATTCTGTTTTCTGGTGTAATTTAATAACCCTCCGGCAAGAATTATTTCTACCTGTCTTTCCGATAATGTAACTTTTACCTTAAACTTTCTGTCCTTTGTCTTGTTTAAAATAACCAGTTCAGACCCATTTTTTATCTGTTCCCTTGCATTTTCGAGAATAAGTTCATCGCCCATGTCGAGATTGTCATAATCCCCTTCATCTACGAAAGTCATAGGCAGTATACCTGAGTTTACGAGGTTTGCCATGTGTATCCTGGCAAAAGATTTAGCTATAACACCTTTTACTCCCAGGTATAAAGGCACCAGCGCTGCATGTTCACGGCTTGAGCCCTGTCCGTAGTTAGATCCTCCAACAATAAAGCCGCCCCCATTTTCCTTCGCCTTTTTTGGAAATTCAGGGTCACAAGGCGTTAAGCAATAATCTGCCAAATAAGGAATATTGGATCTAAAAGGAAGGAGTTTTGCATTTGAAGGCATAATATGGTCTGTAGTTATATTGTCTCCTACTTTTATCAGAACTTTGCCTTCAACTTTATCTGCAAGTTCTTTATTAATAGGGAAGGGTTTTATGTTTGGCCCCCTTACGACTTTAACATCTTTACCGTCCGGTGCAGGAGGTATAATCATATTGTCATTTATTAAAAATTTTTCTGGCATTGTTATTTTAGGTTCCTGCCCATACTCGCGCGGGTCGGTCAATACACCTGTTATTGCACTTACAGCAGCAACTTCAGGGCTCACAAGATATACTTTTGCTGATACTGTACCGCTTCTTCCTTCAAAATTCCTGTTAAAGGTACGCAAAGATACTGCATTTGATGCAGGTGCCTGCCCCATACCTATACATGGTCCACAAGCGGACTCTAATATCCTCGAGCCGGCAGCTACCATGTCAGCAAGTGCCCCATTTTGGGCAAGCATTGTTAATACCTGTTTTGAACCGGGAGATATAACAAGGCTTACATCAGGATGTACTTTCCTTCCTTTTAAAATTGAAGCCACTTTCATCATGTCAATATATGATGAGTTTGTACAGCTTCCTATAGCTACTTGGTCTACTTTTATTTTCCCTATATCCTTAACTTTAGCGACGTTATCCGGGCTGTGAGGCTGAGCAGCCATAGGTTCCAGTAGGTCCAAATCTATTTCCAGTTCCCCATGATATTCTGCGTCCTCATCCGCTTTAAGCTCTACCCAATCCTCTTCCCTGCCCTGGGCTTTCAGAAATTCCCTTGTAACCTCGTCGCTTGGGAATATTGATGTCGTAGCACCCAACTCCGCCCCCATATTTGTTATAGTGGCTCTTTCAGGGACAGTAAGAGTTTTGACCCCTTCCCCCGAATATTCAATAATTTTGCCTACACCACCTTTTACAGTAAGTATCCTCAATATTTCAAGAATAATATCTTTAGCGGATACCCAGGGTCTTAAAGAACCTTTTAAATTAACTCTGTAAACTTCAGGCATAGTCAGATAATATGCTCCTCCACCCATAGCCACTGCCACATCGAGCCCTCCTGCCCCTATAGCAAGCATACCCAATCCACCGGCTGTGGGTGTGTGGCTATCAGATCCCAAGAGGGTCATACCCGGCATACCGAACCTTTCAAGATGGACCTGGTGGCATATACCATTTCCCGGCTTTGAAAAGTATATCCCGTATTTAGCAGCAACCGTCTGGATAAATTTATGGTCATCCGCATTTTCGAAACCTGTCTGTAAAGTATTGTGATCTATATAAGCAACAGACTTTTTGGTCCTGACACGGGGAATTCCCATAGTCTCAAACTGTAAATATGCCATGGTCCCGGTAGAATCCTGGGTAAGAGTCTGGTCTATTCTTATGGCTATTTCTTTGCCCGGTGTCATTTCTCCACTTATTAAATGCTCTTTTATGATTTTTTGCGCTAAATTCAACTTCATTATCGTACCTCCTAGTCAAGAATGTCCGGCGCTAGTTCCTTGATTACCTCGACAAATTCGTCGTCACCAATTGCAGTAACACGCCCGTCTTCATATTGTTTGTCAATCCACTCCTTAATTTTAATAACCCTCTCATCTCTTTTATCAATTCTCTTGCTTCCGGATAAACCGAGAAAGGAGTTTATCCAGTAGGCTATCCCTGCAAGGCCTGAAAATTGGTTGATGGCAACTCCTGCAGGTCTTTTTAATAATAAGGTCGTATCAAATATATTGTATATTTCCTCATCTTTAAATATACCGTCTGCATGGATACCGGCCTGGGTTACATTAAAATGCCTTCCTACAAAAGGTGTCCTTTCCGGTATTTTGTAACCAATTTCTTTTTCATAGTATTCAGCAATTTCAGTTATAACAGTGGTATCCATACCATCTGTTGTCCCCCTTAGCTGGGCATACTCAATTACCATGGCTTCCAAAGGAGTGTTGCCTGTACGTTCTCCAATACCAAGGAATGAACAATTAACGCTTGAAGCTCCGTACAGCCAGGCTATAGCAGAATTGACCACAGCTTTATAAAAATCGTTATGCCCATGCCATTCAATCAGTTCACTAGGAAACCCTGCATGATGTGTAAGTCCGTATATAATTCCCGGTACCGACCTAGGCAGTGCTGCGCCCGGATATGGGACACCGTAACCCAAGGTATCACATGCCCGGATTTTTATCGGCATTTTTAATTCATCCATAAGATTTCTAAGTTCAATGGCAAAAGGAACAACAAATCCATAGAAATCTGCCCTTGTAATATCTTCAAAATGGCATCTGGGTTTTATTCCTGCATCAATAGCATCTTTTATTATATCAAGATAATGGTCAAGGGCTTGTTTTCTGCTCATATTAAGTTTTTTGAAAATATGGTAGTCGGAACAGCTTACTAAAATGCCACATTCCTTGACTCCCATTTCCTTTGCCAACTGAAAGTCTTTCTTGGTTGCTCTTATCCAGCCTGTTACCTCGGGATACTCATAACCTCTTTCCATACATTTGTAAACAGCCTGTTTATCTCTATTACTATATAAGAAAAATTCAGTCTGACGTATTATACCGTTAGGACCTCCCAATCTATGTAAAAAATCAAAAAGGGTTACTATTTGCTCAACAGTATATGGTGCTCTGGACTGCTGCCCATCTCTGAAAGTAGTATCCGTTATCCAGATTTCATCAGGAGGAAACATGGGGACTTTTCTATGGTTAAAAGTACACTTAGGTATTTCATGATAGGTAAATATGTCCCTATATAAGTTAGGCTCTGCCACATCTTGCAAAGAATACTTATATAAGGTTTGCTCCAGTGTGTTGGTTTTTTTATTAAATTTTATCACTATACTCCCCCCTTAACACTTATCAACGCCTGCACTAAAGTACAGGAGCTATACTTTCGACTAAAAGTCGACAAAAGTAAATTCAGACATCACGTAAACCCACCACTTTAAGTAGCGGGTAGTCGAATATTAAGTAGCTCCAAAAATGTATATGTGTATAATTGTATACAGGCAAATAAATCTTGTCAAGAGTTTTTTATGTTGAT
>JABUEW010000003.1 GCA_013314855.1 Bacillota bacterium
GGTTATAGTGTTATCCGATGACTTAAACGTATGGTTAAATTTATGTAATATTATTATATAATTGGATAAAATTACTAACGCAGCCACTATTAATGGATAAGAATAAAATTTTCATGCTTCAGCTCTGCTTGCACCCCAGAAGAATTGACAAGGTTTTGTAGCTGTGTTATAATCGAGTAGCCAGAATTAAAACGTTTACAATACAAATGCCCATGAGTATGGAATGCTGAAGTCGATTAGATTAGACCTTGTATTAGCATGAAGCAAGTGATTTATACAAGCGGGGGTCTGAATTATGTATGATTTGATGATTGTCGATGACCATAAATGGACGCGCGAAGGGTTGACCAGGAACATTCCCTGGAAAAAGAAAGGCATCAGGGTGAAATACGTCGTGAGTAACGGGAAACAGGCATTGGCGGCAATGAATGAGCACCCTGTTGATATTATAATTACAGACATTAAAATGGACATTATGGACGGGCTTGAGCTTACAAAACATGTGAAAAGCAAATGGCCAAGCACCAAAATAATCATGATAAGCGCGTACCCTGACTTTTCATATGCACAGGAAGCAGTCAATATGGGAGTGTCCGCATATATCCTGAAACCTATTAAAGAGGAGGAACTTATAGAAAAAATATCCAGGGTTATCGAAACGATTGAAAGCGAAAGGTTGAATATAAGCAAGGCACTTGAATTTGATAGGTTTAATGTTTCAGACCTCCTGAAAGAATATATTACAGGCAGTAGGCCAAATGATGCGAATATATTGGATAAACTGTGCAAAAAGGGTATTGACCTTTTAAAAGGCAAATCAATTGTTTTTACTGTTAAAGTTCTAAGGAAACACGATTTACAAAAGAAAGTCTACCAGGATATATTTAACATGGGCAAGAATTTTGCTTCATTTATTCATGGTAGTTTAACTATTGGCGTTTATACGCATGCCGGAGAAATGTCCCAATATGATTTTAATAAGTATCTTTTAAGATTAAAAGATGAGTTTAAAGGCTTGGACCTGCGAATATGCACGGGTTCAATGGCAAAAAAGCCAGAGGAGTTGAGAAAATCTTATCAAGATTCTCTAAAAGTTTATAATTATGCTTTTTTATGCAATTTAAAAGGGATAATTTCTTATGATAAGGTTAAAGATAAGATAAGCAGGCATGAAAACGGTGTATTTTTTGATTTTAATGAAGTAAGAAATATAATAAACAGTTACGGGGAAATAGACATTGCCCGGTATATCGATAGCATATTAGAAATGCATAAACGTTCAAATACGGATAGGTACTTGATTGAGAGCCAGTGTGTAAGTATGCTGGTTGAAATATCAAGATACGTGTCCGAAAGAGGTATATTGCCAGAAAGTATATTTGAAAAATGTGGGCCTATTTCCAGTATGAAAGACATGGAATTTCTTGAAGACATAAGTAACTATATAAAAAATGTTCTATATTCCGTTATACATGAAGTGAAAAAAAGGAATACCAAAAAAATACGCCCAATAGTAAAAAGGGCTATTGATTATGCCTGCAAGAATATTGACATGAAAGACATTACCATTAAAAGCATTGCAGAAAAAATTGGCGTGAGCTATGTTTACCTGAGCAAGGCTTTCAAGCAGGATGTGGGGGTAAATTTCACCGAATATTTAAACAGGTACAGGGTAGGGATTTCCAAGAAGTATCTCGTGGAAACTGATATGAAAATATATGAGATAAGTGATATTGTAGGCTTGGAACCAAAAAATTACTACATCTTGTTCAAGAAATACGAAAGTATCACACCAATGGAATATCGCAAAATGTATGGATAAATTAAAAACGGGAATGGTGAAAATGCATCTGTCGATAAAATATAAGATATTCTTGATATTTTTTTCCATTTTTCTATTATTTGCCCTTTGTGTCATGTACTTTGTGCAGAGCATCATGACAGGAGAACTTGAGGAAAAAATGACGGAACTGAACATGCAGAATACCGAGCTTGTTATCAAGGATATAGATAATTACCTTGAACAGATGAGGAGTGTCTATTACAATATTTTGACCGACAAGGAACTATGGATTGAAATTGAGGCTATAGATGAAAAACAGAAATATAATAGGTATAATTACACATTAAACAAGTTAAGGACCCTTACCAGCAGTTATAAAAGTATATATTCCATTTACCTGTATGACATAAATGATAATGTTTTTATAAGCAGTGATCAGGGAATAGAAATCTTATTATGTGATGATTGGATTGGGGAAGCCCAAAAAGATAATGGAAGAATAAAACTAACATATATTCGGGATAATAACCAGCCAATAAATACCTTGATGGCATACACAGGGACAATGAAGAAGGATTTATTTGAAAAAGATATTGCGTACGTATCGGTAAATGCTCTTGGTGAATACATGAAACAGATGGTATACCCGGAAAATTTAAGTGAAAATACGTTGCAGTTTGTCCTGGATCATCAAGACAACGTGGTTTTTGGGGATGATATTGACGACTTTAATTTTATTATTGGCAATATTACGGGCAAAATAGGAAGTTTTGAAAATACATATAATGGAATTGAATACCTGCTGATATACGGTGTTTCCCAGGATAATAACTGGAAATATATACAAATGCTTCCTAAAAAAGAAGTGTTTTCACCAGTCATAAAGGTAAGAAATGTTGTATATATTATATTCGTGGTATTTATCCTTATAGGCATGATATGTTCATACCTGACTGCCAAGCTTTTCTCGGGGCCGATTAATAAACTTGTGAAAATAATGGAGGAATACAGGAAGAACGAAGGTGACTTACAGGTTGTCAAAGCGCAAAGAGGAGATGAATTCAGGTACCTCTATGAAAGTTTCAACAATATGGTGTACAGGGTTGACCGCCTTATAGATGAAGTATACAAAGCGAATCTTTATAAAAAGGAACTGGAACTGCGCAACATCCATGAGAGCATCAATCCGCATTTTATCTACAACGTCCTGGATTCAATTATCTGGATAATGAGATTGAAAAAGTATAAAAAAGGCATAACCCTGCTTGAAACCTTTTCAACATACTTGAGAAATATCCTTCACAGGAACAGGGAGTTTGTGTCTATAAGAGAAACAGAACAAGAGCTTATTACGTATTGTGAGCTCCAAAAGTTTTTTTTCAATGATATAATAAATTATGAAATAAATTTCAGTGAAGAAATAAAGGATTATGCAATTATGACGCTTCTTCTTCAACCAGTCATAGAGAACATATATATCCATGCGTTTAAGAACCTTAAAAAGCCAGGGGAAATTAAAATCATGGGAAGCCTTGAAGGGGAGAAGATAGTATTCCGGATAAAGGACAACGGCATTGGAATGTCCCGGGATAAGATAATGAAAATCAAGAAGAACATGAAGGAATTCAAAATAGAGGAAGACAGCCGTTATTTCGGCCTTGGAAGCGTATACCAAAGGATCAGGCTTGTATACGGGGAAGAATGTGGTGTTGATATATCAAGCGAACCGGGAAAGGGAACGCTGGTTACAATAGTTATTCCTGCAAAAGAAAAAATTGATAGGGGAATATAGAATTTGGTTTAATATTATGACTAAATGTTTAATTTGTAGATTTTTTTTTAGAAACTTCTCTGGTAGTATTATAAATGTACCGTAATTAAGCAAAGTTTTTATTTTTTCCTGTGGGAGGAATTCGCTTGGAATTACCGGTTAAGAGAAGTTTCCATTTTGAAGATAAAATAAAAAACCCTATCCTGAAGAAAATATACAAGCAAAGGCACCTGTTTTTAATGCTAATAATTCCTTTATGTATATATATTCTATTCGATTATGTGCCTTTAACAAAAATATACTGGGCTTTTACCAATTACGGCGAGGTACGTTTAGATAAGGTTGAATTTATAGGGCTTGCCAATTTCAAGAGACTTTTCGGCACGCAGTCCTTTTTACGGGCGTTAAAGAATACGGTCATTATAAGCTTATACAAGATTTTATATGGCTTTCCAATACCGATCATAATTGCGATACTTTTAAATGAGATAAGAAATAAGGCATATAAAAGGACAGTACAGACGATTATATATTTCCCGCATTTTCTTTCCTGGGTGGTAATTGGAAGCATATTTTACATGCTCCTTGCGCCACAAAACAGCATAAACGCCCAAATAGCATATCTTCTTGGCAAAGAGCCGATATACTGGTTCGCAAGCAGGAAATATATACGCAGCCTGCTTGTTGTTTCTGATATCTGGCAGGGAGCGGGGTATGGAGCAATTGTTTATTTAGCAGCAATATCAGGAATAGATATTAATTTATATGAAGCAGCAATTGTCGACGGCGCGAGCAAGTTCAGGCAAATATGGCATATAACGCTCCCCAGCATACGTTCAACAATCGTTATCATGCTGATATTCAGGCTTGGGAGAATACTAAACGTGTTCCAGCAAGTTCTTGTTATGGTAAAACCGATAGTGTATGAGATGGGGGATGTAATACAGACATATGCCTACCGGACGGGTATAAGCGAAATGAAAATAGGGTACGGGATGACCGTGAGTATTTTCAAGGCTGTTGTCAGCCTGGTTCTCGTGCTTGTTGCAAACAAGACGGCTAAATACTTTGATGAAGAAGCGATATTTTGAGGTTGAGGAAGGTGGCAGTGCTTTGAATAACAAAATTATAAAAACCAGTACCGGTGAGAAAATATTCGTGATATATTCATATGTTTCAATGGGCTTATATGCTCTTTCGGTTCTTACACCATTGCTGTACATTCTACAGTTAACTCTTTCGGGAATTGAGGACGCATCTTTTCGCCTGCTGCCGAAAAACTTTACAGTAAACAATTATATTTATGTTTTTAAAAACAAACTCATACAGAGGCCATTTATGAATTCGGTCTACCTTACTAGTGTAAGTGTTCTTATATCAATGCTCACCACGGTAATGTTTGCCTACCCTTTGTCGAGGAAAGAACTGGTAGCAAGGAAATTTTTGAATTTCCTGGTGGTGTTTCCAATGGTATTCAGTATCGGTTACCTTGCCAGGTATCTTGTCGTGAGGGATTTGGGACTGCTTAATACGTATTCTGCCGTAATACTTACCGGTGCAATCAGTTCTTTCAATCTTATTATAATGAGAAACTTCTTCCAGTCAATACCTGATTCGTTGATAGAAAGCGCAAGAATTGATGGCTGTTCTGAGGTAGGGATCTTGGCCAGAATAGTAATACCGCTGTCGACTGCCGCGGTCGCCTCAGTTACCTTGTTCTACCTGGTGGACATATGGAATGAGTATTTTAATATTATACTATATATTAATGACCGGAAGAAACATACGCTGCAGGTTATACTGCACTCTCTCGTCATGGATGACAGCGCCACATCTTCTGCGACAGTGCTGGAGGGCATGCCCCTTCTGAATTTGCAGTATACAACAATCATAATTGCCATTATCCCGATAATGCTGGTATACCCTTATTTACAGAAATATTTTACAAAAGGCATACTGCTTGGGTCAATTAAGGGATAGGGATTAGTATTATACGGGATACGGTGATTTTACTGTAGGTATAATATTTATTAAAATACAAAAAAAATAAAAATGGAGGAGATGTTTTATGAGAAAAATGAAATTTATATGCCTTGTAATGGTGGTGGCAATTGCGTTGACAATGTTAACCGGATGCGTGAAATCCAAGGATACCGGAAGTACTGCATCCACGCAAAAAGAAACGCAAGAGCCAACCAACGAACCTGTGAAGCTCGACAAAATCACGTTTGCAACATGGGTCTTCTATACGATACCTGAGGTTGCAGAAGTATTGGAGAAACTATTCAAGGAAGACACAGGCGTTGAACTGGAAATTGTACACTTTGCAAAGGATAATTGGGAAGACAAGTTAAACGCCTTGTTCTTGTCAGGGGATATAGCGGATGTAGTAAGGCTTCCGGATAACATCTATACTTATGTTAAGCAGGATTTTATTGTCCCGCTGGATGACTACATAAAGCAAAATCCTGAATTCAAAAAAATGGTCGAGGCAAATCCTGCTATTGTCGAAAATTTCACAATAGATGGGAAGATTTATGCCGTTGGTTCAAAGAACGAATGTTATTTCGCGCTGTGGTTCAGGGATGACCTTTTGAGGGATTTGAACCTTTCCATGCCTAAAACCCTGGATGACTTTGTGGATATATTAAGGGTATTCAAGAAAACTGATATAAACAGAAATGGAAAAACAGATGATACAATTCCTTTAACAACATCTTCCTATATCATAAGGTGGGATATTATCTCCTCCTGTTTCGGAGTCAAGAATGGGGTCTACTTGAAGGACGGAAAATATGTTGATTCCACTCTTACGCCAGAATACAGGGAATTTATGGATTTTGTAAAAATGCTTTACAAGGATGAACTTATTGACAGAGAAGTTCCAACAAAAGGCTTGGGAGATGCTAGGACCACCTTCTTCACAGGAGGAGCGGGCTCGATATTCATGTGGGATGATATTTATGATACCTTGAAAAAGGGCTTAAACAGCAATGGGTATGAAAACTGTGAACCTGTGCCTGCCCCGCCGTTCGAGGGCCCTCACGCTACAGGAGGATTGTATTATGAAGGGGCATCAACTCCGAGAGGAATTACGAAACAATGCAAGTATCCTGCTGAAACCTTTACGACATTTTTCAACTGGTACTACCTGCATGAAAATGGCATAATTTCAACATCGAGAGGTGTACCAGGGTATTCCTACAAGGTAGTGGACGGAGTCATGGTACCGGATAACGACAAGGGAGGAGTTGGCAACAGGGGACAGGGATTCCCTCCAGTTAACCCTTTCTTTGAGTACCCGTTCAAGTTTGACCCCATTACTCAGGGAGAATATGACAGCATAAAACTGATATCAAAATGGGGAAAGGAACATGCTGACGATATTAAGACAATCCGTCCCAGCATGGAGATGGTCGATTATTATGCAATTAAAGACGATTATGTAAGCAAACTGGAAGAGCTATTCTACAGGTATGTAGTAGGTGAGATTGATTACGACTATTTCGTGAATGATTATAAGAATTACAAGAAGGAAATCGACCTTGACGGAATAATTGAAAACATGAATAAAAAACTAAAATAGTAAGTAACTGAAATTTTGTTGAAGAGGTAATGACACGGTTGCTCGCATCCGTGTCATTACTATTAAAAATGCGGGAGAAGATAAAGATGAATGGGATTAAGAGAATTATGACTTTTAATATAAGGTACAAGAATGAAATAGATGGTGAAAATGGCTGGGAATACAGGAAAGACAAAGTTGTAAGCATGCTGGATCTTTACGATGCGGATATAGCAGGTCTGCAGGAAGCAACCATAGAAATGATTAATTATATTGATAGTAATCTCCGGGATTGTTACAGTTGGTTGGGGGTCGGGAGGAATGACGGTAAAAAAGAAGGCGAATTCTGCCCCGTCTTTTACAGGAAAGGAAAGTATGAACCGGTTTCCCATGAAACTTACTGGCTTTCAAGTGCCATGGATTGCCCCGGGAGCAAAGGATGGGACGCGGTATGTCCAAGAATAGTGACCTGTGTCCTTTTTAAGGATTTGGGAACCGGCAGGAAGTTTGATTTTATAAATACCCATTTTGATTATAAAAATGAAGCCAATAAGAATAGCGCTCATCTCTTGAAAAAGATAATAAAAGAAAGGGATTGTGGAGTTCCTCTTGTAATAACGGGAGATTTCAACTGCACCAATGAAAGCTATACATACAGGTATTTGACACAATCAGGCCAGAGCGAACGCAGATTATTTGATGCCCAGGCAATATCAGGGAGACCGCATCACGGGCCTTCATATACTATAAACATGTTTAATAGCGAGCAAAAAAAAGAGAAAATCGATTTTATTTTTGTTAGCAGTAATGTCAAGGTAGTGCGCCATGCCGTGCTGGCAGACCATTGGGATGGATATTATCCGTCCGATCATTTGCCCGTACTTGCTGATATTTCTTGGCCAACTATCTAAATGTGTAAAGGGGGATAATGTGGTATGGATATGTTTTTTTTGGGCACTGGGGCAGCTGAAGCGATCCCAGCAGTTTACTGCAGGTGCAATTACTGTGTCAAGGCACGGAAAAACGGAGGAAAGGATGTAAGGTCCCGTTCGTCATTCAGAATCGATGAACGTCATCAAATAGATCTCAGCCCTGATATTTATTTTCAGATGCAAAAATACGGGCTCGATTTATACGACCTTGAACATATTTTAATCACGCACAGCCATGAGGACCATTTCGATATTGCAGAGATTTTATCAAAAGAAATGGCTGTAATTAACAACGGCAAACCTGTTTATATTTACCTCAGCACAAGTGCGGCCAAATGGGCCAAAACACTAATCAATACATATCTGGGAAATAAGAATGAGAATGAAATAAATAAAATCTATAATAAATATAGGCTTGTTCCTGTCGATTATTTTGAAATGTTCAAAGCGGGAGATCTGGAAGTTACATCTTTAAAGGCAAACCATAAGGCATTGGGGGAAAATGAATATGGATTGAATTATATTATTAAACTTAAAAATGGAAAAACGATGCTTTATGGCGTGGACACAGGGTACTACGAACAAGATACATGGGAATTCCTCGAAGGAAAGAAAGTGGATATTCTTGTAATGGAAGCTACATTTGGAGGAAGATACCGGGGTTTTCAGGTTAGCGGCCATCTTGATGTTAAAAACCTGATTTCTGTCTTGGAAAGGATGGAGCAAATTGGCTTTATTGAACAATCTACTAATATTTATGCAACGCATATCAATCACAAGCATGATTTAATGCATGACGACATGCAGAAAGTATTTGATAGCAGCAGTTTCAGGGTAACTGTAGCTTATGACGGCTTGCGCATTCCATGATAGGGATTCCCCAACCTCTTAATTCTTTACTGTAATGTTTTATTTCAGCTTTATGAAGATTTCCATCTATGACTAGCAATGCTCATAAACTTGCAGAAGACAAGTTCCCGTTTTCGATGAGTTCAATAATAAGAGATAAGATACAATAATGGGAGGGAGATTCGTGAGAGGTAAGGTTAAGATATGACCTATACCCGATTTGATGGACATAGAGAAAAGCTGGCATCCTAAGTTTAACAGCAAAAATCGCAAAAAATGCCTGAGACCATTGAACAGCAATGGTTTAAGCTATAGCGTCAAAATAGAGTTGTTTTTAAAGATATTGATATCGATGAGTTTCCGATACTATCAGGGTCAAAATCATCAAAAAGAACTGCATTAATGCAACTATTCAGGGGTAAAAATTCTTATGAATGCAGAGGAAGAGTCAGCAGGGTTATACAGAAGAAAAAGAGTACAAGAAAATTGGCGCGACAAAGCATAACCTGATATAAAGTCTACAGGCTTTAAAAAAATCTATTTTAGGATTGCCGCAAAAAGTACGGGGATGTTTAGATTATCCGTTGTCGATAGTGTCCTGAAAATCAAATTTGGGAGGGGTTCCATTGAAAATATCGTAAATCGTCGTATAAATATTGGCGTCTTGCTTTTTCATCGTTGAGATAAGACTGGCAATTTTCGCGTAATTTTTGGCGCCTTCCTCGGAGCGGAAACAACCGGCAACCTTCAACTTGCCTTTGAGGAAACGGATGTCGCGCTCGGAACCGTTGTTGTCAAAGGGCACATCAAAATTTGTAAGGAAGCGCAAGTGCTCTTGCTTGTATTCCTCAAACCGGGTTAAGAGGAGACGCTCGTCGTTGAAATACGAGATATGCTTCTTGTTTTCCGTCGCAGCCATGTATTGTGCCTTTCCGGCATCAAGGATTTCATCGTAGCGGGTGGAGATGCGGCTTAGTTCATTTTCATCAATGGAATTTAAGTCCATGGCCAGGTATTGCTTTTTCAGTTTGTTTGCATCCCGGAAAAATTCTGCCAGCTCTATTGCCCAAGGATGTTTAATGATTTCTATGACGGCCTGCAGATAACGAATATGGAGAACTCCCCATATTGCCAGACTCAACATTTTAGCGAAAATGGGGAGCTCCCCATTTGAGGCATGCAAAGGCCTCCCACTGGTTGGAAGACGGCATGAATATCGTACAGATTTCATTTCTATTAGGACATGAACAGTTACAGACAACAATGGTATATCTTGACATTACTATAGAGCAGGAATTAAAAGCCCTTGCAACACTTGAAGATGAGAACGACAAAAAGGTATCAAAGAAATGGAAAAATGTAAAAGGTAGACTGGCAGAATTCTGTGGTGTTAAGTCAATGAAAAAGTAAAGAAAAAAATCCAAACCTTTTTTAAAAAATTTGCCTAAAAACCAATGTTATTCAAAAAAGGTTTGGATTTTATTTAAGTTTGGATAACGAAGGTCGTGGATTCGTGGTCCTTTTCCTTTCCCGCCATGTGAAATACCAGCCTTCCATAAAATCTTTCTAAATGCATCATATATTTGTAACATGCCATATATGTTGTTACGAGCATTCGGAAAGTAGAAAGCTTCAGGGTCAGAAAATTTATGGACCTTGTCTGAGTAAATACGGCATTGTTCTGTAAGGAATGGTGACATTGGTACCAATCTATCCTTATCAAATTTTGTCCCTTGAATTGTCAATATGCCATTTTCAAGGTCAACGTCTTTCACTTTGAGATATCGGGCTTCCGATACACGCAAACCGCAATAATATAGCATACGCATAAACAGTGGAATTACAATATGCCCTATGGGTGCTTGTGGCGAGGGTTTTAAAAGGACTGCCTGTTTGAATATTCTTGCAATCTCATCGTCACTGAAAATATAGGGCACATAATTTGAGCCGGTTTTTTTCACCAAATCTTTCGGTGCAATATATGCCTCGTAGCCACATCTTTGCATGAAAACACCAAGTTCCCGTATAATGGTTACTCTTAACCTTTGAGTGTTTGTGCCTTCGTTTGGCCGTCTGGCTGTCCATGCCTCGACAACTTCCTTTGATAAGACATTTGTAGCATAGCCGAATTTTATACTGAACCTATCGAAATTGGCAAGCCGTTCGGCTGCACTGTTATACTGAAGCCCCATACCTCTTTTTTCTGCAATAAACTTTTCAATTGCTTCTCTTAACGGGCCTGAATAAGTATATGTTTTGATTTCAGTTGCTCTACTCATCACAAAATACCTCCCTCGGGGCTCAACGCACATTTTCGCAAGTTTTCAATATCTACATGCAGGTATGTCTTGGTGGAATTTGTGCTTGCATGTCCCAATATGCCGGAGATGACTTCGAGTGGTATGTGCTGTGCAAGCAGCCTGCAGGCTAAAGTGTGACGAAGTGTATGAAGCCCATGGGGTCTTTCCTTATCTACTTTAATTCCGGCTAATCGCAGATAACGCCGCATAATATTATATGGACTATGAAGTTTATCATACGGTTCAACATGTTTGACAAAAACATAAGGTGAATCTGTGACAGGCCTGCCGTATTTTAAATAGTCGATTATTGCCAGTCCCAAATCCTGTGATAAAGGTAAACTAATTCCTTGTGATGTTTTTGATTGTATAAGTTCAATACGACTTGTCTCCCATTTAATATTGTCAAGCCTTAAATTACTGACATCACCTCCGCGGAGCCCGAGTTGTGCTACCAATAGCAAAACCGCATAATCCCTTTTGCCGCAAGGGTTTCCACGGTCAACAGATGCTAATATTTTATCCAATTCTTCACCTGTCCAGACAGTAGGAACTCGGTCTTGGCGAGGAAAACGGAACTTGGGAACCATGACAGATAAGTCTTGCAGATGGATACCTTTTTCGTGCATAACCCTAAAAAAGCACCTCAGAGCACATAGCACTCTTCGTATTGTGGTTTTTCTATATCCCGCAAGTGATGATACAAAGCCAGAAATATGTTGTGAGTTGATTTCTGAGGCATTTTCGATTTTTTGTGTGTGCAGGTATTCAATAAAATCAAATAGATCATTTAAATCACGTTTTATGGTTATTTCTCTGTGATTGCGACGATGTGAGTATTCAATGAAGCCATCAATCGCTATTTTAAAACCATCCGGGACTACAGGAATACGCTTTCTGTTTTTTCGCAAAACGTAACCGTGCAGCTGATAGTCACCGAGTATTCTTATTGCCCGGGCTTTGATTTCAAGTCTGTTTGGTAACCGGGTAGTATGTTCATATGGATAGTTATAATTCTCACTAAGAAAATCAATTCCAAGTTCTTCTGTAAAATGATTTTCGCCTTTACTTTTTGCATACATCAGAAGTTTGTCCCAAATTGCGCGGTATGTTCTAATATACCTTTTCTTGTAATTTAGTCGTACCAATTCACCTCCTATCGCTTCGATTAATTCGGGTAGTGTCTTTCTTACCTCTTCCATATAAATACCTCCATAATGATAAATATTTGAGTTCCATAATGGTTAAATTTAATCCCTAATAACCACTGAGTAGCTCATTTCTATTTTACACCATGGAGTATTATGTGAAGTATTTGAACTATAACTATTGATTTTATGCGGCTTTAGAGGTGCAACCTTGCATAATTACTTTCTCAACATAACCTTGATTATGTGAAGCTTCACATAATGAAGGTATTTCGTATAAAGCAGCCAACTGGCTTTATCTAGGAGAGACCAAAGGGATTGGTCGTAACGGTGGGAAAAAAAGAATTCTTTCAAGGAAGTCAATCTTTGTATATCCATTACAGAACGACTTCAGAGCTTATCTTAAGGGGGAAAAGCCTTATAAGGTGGTGGAGCCGGATGAGTAAACGTAATTGTTTTACATAATTGAATTAAATTACTATAAAAGACAGTATTAATAGATAAAAATAAAATTTTCATGCTTCAGCTCTGTATCACATTCAGTACGGTTGATTAAAAATCTTTTTTTATATTATACTAATTGAAGTTAATATTACATTTTGCTTTTAATAGTTATATATTATGCATATAAATATAGTGTTTTTTTTTTGTAAAACCTATTGTTAAACAATAAGGAATAATAAATTACACCTGTAAAGGAGAATTACCAATAATGATATTTTCCAAGTCAAAAAAATTTACAAGTTAGTATGTGATTATGTGGATTTAGTTTTAAAATGCCATGAGGAGTTTGTTGCTGCTATTGAAATACTCTTTACTGATAAGCGGAAATTCAAAATTGAAACACTGGCAGCAAGAATCAGTGCATTAGAGTCAAAGGCGGATGATGAACGCCACAGTATTATTAAAACCTTGCTTGGCGGTGCATTATTGCCCGAGTCACGGGGAGAAATACTTAAGCTCATTGAGTTGACAGATGAGGTAGCAAATAAATCAGAAGAATTAATAACGCAGATTTGCCTTGAAAATATTACATTTTATGATGAAATGAAAACCTGTATTATTGACATTAATAACAAGACAAGAGAACAGTTTTTATTACTCCGCAATATAATAAACACACTCTTTACCGGTTATGACATACTTGAAAACTATAAAATAATACAAAAGACAGAACTGATAGAAAGTGAAGTTGACAAGCTGGAAGAAAGCTTGATTAAAGAACTGTACTCCATGGACATCAACCTGGTAGAAATGAATCAGCTAAGGAACATAATTTCAAAATATCCGATACATCCGATATTATAGAAGATGTAATCAGATACTATAGAAATTATTATGGCAACAAGAAAGGTTTAATAAATGAAACAATTTAGTAAAAGCTTTTGATATAAGCTTCTACATCAGATCTCTTTCCCTTAAACGGTCCGGGTGTTTCCATTTTTAACGATACCAGTGCTGCTGCGTATATAAGTGAATCTTCCATTTCTCTATTGTTTCTTTCTGTTATATAAGCGCTAAAGCACGTGTCTCCCCTGCCTGTCCTTCCTGATAGGTTTCTTGGTTTTAAGGGGCACTGGCAAAATCCGTCTTTATTATACGTAATAACCTCGGTGTTGTGGGTAATCATTATTTCACGGGCACCCCAGTTAAAAAGAGTTTCCGCCGCTTTCTTTCTGTCGCTGTATCCTGTTAAAACTTCTGCCTCGGCAGCATCTGCTTTCAGAAAGTCAATGTATGGCAAATAGTCTTTTTTCCCTTTCCAATCCTTGAAAACCATTTCTCCGTTTTCCGCTACTCTTAAAAAACCCTGCACATCCACTGCAACTTTTCCCTTTTTTGAAAGGTGCTTAATAAGTTCATTGTTAAAATCCCCTGCGATTAAACCCGCAAGATGGTATATTTTGGAGTTTACATCGGGAATATCTTCCACAGTAAACGGGTCGGCAATGCTTAAAGCAGTGCATTTTCTTCTTTCCTTGTCCTCTGAAAAAAATTCACTTTTAATTGATGTTGTCTTTTTTGATGGTAGATAATATATATCCTCCCGAGGAATATTAAACTCATCAAGCAGGTGTATATCCTCCCTTGCAGTTTTTGTAAGTACTCCTGTTTTGTTTCCCCCGGCAAAGGCCACGTAAGAACTGTAGATAACAGCTCCACCAATTAACTCGGTTAATTCTCCCTTATGGGTAATGATTTTGTCAAGAGAAATATGTCCTATAAT
The DNA here is from genome assembly GCA_013314855.1 of Bacillota bacterium. Classification (NCBI taxonomy): domain Bacteria; kingdom Bacillati; phylum Bacillota; species Bacillota bacterium. The sequence goes on from JABUEW010000003.1 coordinate 14,576, forward strand.
AAAAGTGTCATAATTTTTCATACTTGTATAGCCCCCTTAAACTGATTCTTCGTATATAATTAACTTATATAAAATTATAAAATTTCCGAAATCTTGTAAACGATTACGGTATAAATTATATTACAATAAATATCAATATGTCAACTCTTTAAACGAAATGCAGCTCATTTGACGTAATTTTTAAATTATTATATAATATAACTTGTAACAATTGCTGCCTATAATTGAAGGGAGGTATTAATTTCATGCCACGTTCGCTATTCGATCTTACTGGTAAAACAGCGCTGATTACTGGTTCTAGCAGAGGTATAGGTTTTGAATTAGCTCGCGGTCTTGCAGAGGCAGGAGCAAAAATTATATTAAATAGTGCTAATAAAGATAATTTGCAAACGGCTGTGTCTAAGTTGGCAAATGAAGGCTTTGAAGTTTATGGAGCTCTTTTTGATGTTACTGATAAGCAGCAAATAGAAGAGCAATTAATATCCGTAGAAAAGCAGGCTGGCCCTATTGATATATTAATTAACAATGCCGGCATACAAATACGCGCGCCGCTTGAAGCTTTTAATTTATCTGAATGGAAGAAGATAATTGATATAAACTTAACAGGCGTGTTCCTTGTTTCTCAGTATGTTAGCAAAGGTATGATCGCGAGAAGATCAGGGAAAATAATAAATATTTGTTCATTGCAGAGCGAGTTGGGAAGACCTACCATTGCTCCGTATGCTGCGTCCAAAGGCGGAGTAAAAATGCTTACAAAAGCCATGGCAGCAGAATGGGCAAAATATAATATTCAGGTTAATGGAATAGGTCCCGGATATTTTATTACCGATATGACAAGAACTCTTGCCGAGGATGAAAAATTTGATTCATGGATTAAAAACAGAACTCCTGCAGGCAGATGGGGAGATGTAAAAGAATTAATAGGAGCGGCCATATTTTTTGCTTCTGATGCTTCAAGTTTTATAAATGGTCAAATACTATATATTGATGGAGGATTGTCTTCAGTGGTTTGATAATATTTCAAGGGAGCAAATTAGTTGCAGCTATTTCATGAACCTGGTTGTTCATCAGGAACGACACTATATGATAACATTGGAATATCATGGTAAAGGAAGAGATTAAAATATGCCTGTTCGCCGACATGAAAGAATACAAATTGAAATTGATGATAGTATCAAGATTGACCTGTTAGGCTATTTAAAATGTGAAAAGGGATGGCAAGGAGACGAGCATACCCATCCTTTCTGGGAATTTATTTACGTTCCTTCCGGTGAAATTTTAATGTTTGTTGAAACCGAATCCATATATGGTTTGGATAACAGGCTTTTTATAATCGAACCATTGAAAAAGCACTGGATGCAAAATAATTCAAATGTAGATAAGGAAATTCTTTATATTGGTTTTGATTTCAGCTTTATACCTTCTTCCAACCTGGATGTTAATATTGGCTCTTTTATATTGAATATGCCTGAAATAACTGTATTGATGTATGAATTGGACAGAATTTTTGATAATGCCGAATATGATAAGAATAAGCAAGTTATGTTGAACTACGCAAGGGGCAGGATAATGAGAGCGTTATCGTTAATACTTTCAAATTTGGCTGTTTACAAATATGCTGATGATGGCGCTAAAAATTTGGATCTAAGAAAACAGGTTATCATAGAAAAAATAAAAAGGTATTTAATGAAAAACATACACTTAAATATCAATATGAAAACATTGGCAAACGAGTTTTACCTTTCGCCCAATTATTTGGGATATTTGTTCAAGAAAGTGACAGGCATGAGTATTAAACAATACCATAATAAGATTAAAATGGAAGCTGCCATTGTCATGCTTCGCAATTCGGAACAATATATTACCGAAATAGCCCAACAGTTAGGATTTGATAATGTATCGTACTTTTCAAAAAGTTTCAAAAATCATTTTAATATTTCACCGTCGCAGATAAGGAAATAATCCTTGAATTTTATAAACTATTCTGTAAAAAGTTAAAGAAATGCATTCTTTTTTATTTTATAATTATTATATTGCGAGATAAATGCGATGTAATGAATGGAGTAGTATGATAGTAATTCCTGGAATGGTAGAAAGACTTGAACTCATAGTTTGCTAACGTATTTAATTAAGAAGAATAAAAAGCAATCAGGGAATCAGTAGACTGTAATAGGAGGGATTAAAATTGGAACTCAATGGTTTCAAAAAATTTTTTTTATCCTATATAATAGTGTTGTTGATTCCGATAACCATGGGGATATTAGTATATGTCAAAACTTACAATACATTGGAAGGGGAATCTTATCGTGCCAATATGGCTGTATTGCAGCAAACCAAGTTAATTATCGATTCGTGGATGCAGGAAGTTGAACAGATGGCTAATCAAATAATTCTAAACAAACAGGTTAATAATTTTGCGCGTATTAAAGGGAATTTAACTACTGCTGATATATATAGCATGATAAGTATTATTAATAATTTATCAACTTATAAAAATATAAATACATTTATTGACGATTATTACATCTATTTCGTTAATAGCGGGGTAATACTTACTCCAACAAGCGAGTGCGATGCCAGATTGTTTTATGATAATATTTATGCCTTTGAAGGCAAATCGTATAAAGAATGGCATCAAGTTATGTGTCTGAATTATTATTGGGGCCAGTTTTTAGATATGCACACGGTTGATTTGGCTAGCAAACGCGATTCAAACAAAATGTTAACATATATTAAATCCATGTATATATACGGCAGTGATAAACCCGATGCCCAAATAGTCATATTGATCAATAAAAATAAAATAAAGGAACTTTTGTCCAATGTGTTTAGTAGTGGTAAAGCCTATATTATAGATAAAAATAATTATGTGGTTATGGCTTCGGATAATGAGCAAGGATATATACCCAAATATAAGGAACTAAAAAACAGCATAGAAGGTGAGCCTAAGTCGATTAAGGGAGCAGATTTTAATATAGTATATGCATCCTCCGCCAATAATAATTGGAAGTACATGATTGTAATACCGCGTTCAGTATATATAGAAAAAATTAATTATATACGGACCCTCACTGCATTGGTTGTGGCATTCTGTATGATTGTAGGTCTGCTTATATCGTATTTTAACGCATATAAAACTTATGTACCTATAAAGGACATATTAAACAAAATTATTGTACATTTGGGAGGCAGCATACCTAATATTGTAAAGAACGAGATAGCGTTCATACAGCAAGCTGTTGCATTTACTATTAATGAAAATAAGGAATTAAAAAACAGGCTAAAGGAATATCTGCCAACATTGAAAAACAATTTTTTGAGCAATTTGCTTGAAGGGAAGGTATGTGGCAATTGTATCAATAAAGAAATGCTTGATCTATATGAAATAGATTTTATATCGGACAGTTTTGAAGTCATATTATTCTTTTTAATGCCTGGAATGAACTTGTGCAGGGATTGCATAAACAAACAGGATTGGAGATTGGTTAAAAACATAGAGGAGAACTTGAAAGATGAAATTACGGTTCATGAAAACAGGGGTTATATATGCAACATGGGAAACGAAGCAATAGCCTTAATAATGAATTTTCAGCCGCGAAAGAAATTTGAGCAAAAAAGAAAAGAACTTGAAACATTAATCAACGATATTAAAATCCAAATAGAGAAATATTATCAAATATCCCCGTTGGTTTGCGTAGGAAATGTTCATGAAGGGATTGATGGAATAAATCTGTCGTATATTGAAGCTCTTAAAGCTGCAAGGTATAAATTGGCCAAAGGTAACAATGGCATAATATTCTACGATGAAATATGCAATATGGAGGAATTTTACTATTATCCTTTAGAAAAGGAAATGCAGCTGATAAACTATATAAAAGCCGGGGATAGCAAGGAAGCCGAAAAAGTGATAGATGCCGTGATAGAGCAAAATCTTATAAAACACCGTTTATCACTCGAATTATTGCAATGCCTGTATTTTGATATTGCAAGCACGGTTATCAAAGCGCTAAACGAGGTAAGCAAAAACTATGAGATGATGCCCAAGCGAAATACAGGTTCATTGGATGGGATATTGGAATGCGATAGCATCAGTGAAATTAGGGAAGTTATAAAGGATATCTGTGACAGGGTTTCTGTGTGTAAGAAACAAAATAAGCAATACGGTAGATTAAAATTGAAGCAGGATATAGCTAAGTATATAGAAGAACATTATCTTGAGCAGGACTTAAGCCAGGTTTCCATATCAGAGAACGTTGGAATATCTCCTTCTTATCTTTCACATTTTTTCAAAAATGAGTTCGGAGAAAGTATGGTGGATTATATTAACAGGATGAGAATAAACAGGGCAAAACAAATTCTTTTGGAAGATAAAAGCATTTCTTTGGAACATATAGCATCTCTCGTAGGATTCAATAGTGACAAGGCATTGATACGTATATTTAAGAAATATGAAGGTATAACTCCCGGAGTCTATAGGGAGCTGTAATAATTTTGCAAATAATTGTAGTGGTTTTTTATTGGATTTTTCATATAATTTTAACACTACTTTCCGGAATACTTTATAGTGAATTCATTGCGCCAAGGAATTCACTGTTAAAACAAAAAATTAAACCTGATTCAAAAAATGAGTATTTGTTCCTTAAAATTTGTGTGTTCAGAACGGAAATTGTTCATTTACGGCTAAATATAATTCTTTTATAATTTGAAATAAGCAAGTTTAAAGCTCTCTGACTTTTCGAGAGCATACATGATCAAAAGGAGGATATTATTTTATGAAAAAAAGTATTGTTAAATTTATTTCGCTTACTGTCGCTTTACTACTTATGACCTCTATATTCTTTGGATGCAGCGGTTATAAAGCTAAGGGAGGTCAACCTTCCAATGAGAACGCTGATATTGAAAAGGAAGCAAATTCATCAGATGGGATGAGTAAAACTGAGCTTACTGCCTTGCCAATTGTTAAGGAACCTATTACTCTTACGTATTACACAGAGCTTGGGTCAAAAGCAGCGCATACAATGAAGAGTCATGCAGAAATGGCATGCTACAAAGAACTTGAAAAAAGAACCGGCATCAAAATTGAATTCATACATCCGCCAATGGGCCAGGAATCCGAACATTTCAACCTTATGATAGCATCGAGAGATCTTCCTGATATAATTTATTGGAATTGGTTAGATTATCCAGGAGGACCAGAAAAAGCTATCAGCGATGGAATTATTATCAAATTAAATGAATATATGGACAAATATGCACCCAATCTAAAACAGGTATTTTCAGATTCGCCAGATGCTAGGAAACAAAGTATGTTAGATGACGGATCATATTATATGTTTCCATTTTTAAAAATTGATCCTTCATTGAAGGCAGGAGGACCGGTAATAAGGAAAGACTGGTTGGATAAGCTTAGTTTGTCCATACCAAAAACATTGGATGACTGGTACAACATGCTAAAGACATTTAAAGAAAAAGATCCTAACGGAAATGGTAAAACTGATGAAATTCCCTTGATAGCCCGGAAGGAAATTGGCAGGTTGGAAGGCTTGACAAGTTTTACAGCACCTTTTGGAGTGGTTTTTGGATTCTACCAAGATGATGGGAAAATTAAATATGGTCCAATAGAAGAAGGGTACAAGCAATTTATCATTACTATGAACAAATGGTATAAGGAAGGACTATTGGATCGTGAATTTGCAGCAACTGATGAAAAGAGCTTTGATGCCAAACTTACTTCAGAAAGGGCAGGCGCGTATATAGGAAGAATTGCCAATACTTTCGGAAGATATCTTACATTAATGAAAGATAAGAATTCATCATTTAATTTGACAGGCGCTCCTTGGCCAATAGGTCCTGCAGGAAAGCCATATAATGTCCGCACAGATATGGTCTTAATATGTTACGGTCAGGGAGCTGCTATTTCAACCAAGAATGAGCATGTTATTGAATCTGTAAGGTGGCTGGATTATCATTATAGTCCCGATGGACATATGCTTATGAATTTTGGTATATTGGGAGAAAGCTATATAATGGAAGGTGATTATCCTAAATATACCGATATAATAGTTAATAATCCCGAACTTGGAGCGACTGACGCTCTTGCAAAGTATGCCGTATCACAGTCTAGCGGACCTATTGTTCAGGATAAACGGTATTTTGAACAAATTCTTGTTTTCCCTCAACAGAAGGAGTGTATTGAATTATGGAATAGCGGTAGTGATACTTCTCTTCTTTTACCTCCTATCGCTCCTTCAATAGATGAAAGTGCGAAATTTGCATCTATAATGAGCGATATTGATACACTTGTTTCTGAAATGTTTACCAAATTCATAATGGGAGTGGAGCCAATTGATAAGTTTGAAGAGTATGTACAACAGATAAAGAAAATGGGTATTGATGAAGCAATAAAAATACAGCAGGCAGCATATGACAGATATAATAACAGGAAATAGTTTTGAACAAGGAAGTGTAAATAATAGTCCGGATTGGGATATGGAGATGATATTGAATATATCTTCATATCCCATCCTGATTTGATATGACAGATTAAGGAATATAATATGTTCGAAAGGGGCTAAATAGATAAATATGGCTATTAGCAACAGAATATTGAGTCATAATATGAAAAGAGAATTATGTATAATCAAAAAGGACTATAATAAAAGAAAACTTGTTTACCTGATGCTCATGCCAGTACTTTCTTTTTACATCATTTTTCATTATTGGCCTATGTACGGCGCTATAATAGCATTTAAACAGTTTAGTCCTGGTAAAGGTATATTTGCTAGTCCATGGGTAGGATTTGAAAATTTTCAAGATTTCTTTAATAGCTATTATTGCTGGAGACTTATACGAAATACATTATTAATAAATGTATATCAATTAATATTTGCATTCCCGGCACCGATTATATTTGCCTTTTTATTGAATGAGGTTAAGGATGGCATATTCAAGCGAACTGTCCAAACAGTATCATATCTTCCGCACTTCATATCTTTAATTGTAGTATGTGGCATGCTGGTAGACTTTTTATCCATTGATGGAGTTGTTAACGATATTATAGAAATGTTTGGAGGGCAACGTATTTCACTACTTTTACAACCATCATGGTTTCGCGCAATATATGTTAGCTCGGGGATCTGGCAGCACATGGGATGGGATTCTATTATTTATTTAGCATCACTTTCATCTATAGATCCACAGCTCTATGAGGCCATAAAAATTGATGGAGGAGGGCGGCTAAGGCAGTTGTGGCATATATCCTTGCCCGGAATTGCTCCAACTATAATAATATTATTGATATTAAAAGCAGGACAGATGATGAATGTTGGATTTGAAAAGGTATTTCTGCTTTATAATCCGAATACATATGAAACGGCCGATGTAATATCTACATTCGTATATAGAAAAGGATTGCTTGAAATGAATTTTAGCTATAGTGCAGCAGTAGGATTGTTTAACTCGGTTATAAATTTTGTCTTGCTTGTATTATCTAATAAAATAAGCAAGGTAACAACCGAAACAAGTTTGTGGTAGAGAGGAGGACTAGATGTGCTGTCAGCTAGAGGAAAATCTGCTTCAGAGTTAATATTCGACACTTTCAATTATATTATTATGATAATGGTAATGTTAGTTACTTTATATCCTGTTATGCATATTACTTTTGCGTCTTTAAGCAAGCCTGTGCTGGTAGTTCAACATTCCGGCCTTTTGCTTTATCCGAAGGGCTTTAATTTTGATGCATATATATCTGTATTTAAAAATCCGATGATCACTCTTGGATTTAGCAATACGCTTATTTATGTTATTTTTGGAACTATTGTGAATTTAATACTAACTTCACTGGGAGCATACGCTTTATCACGAAAAGACTTATATTGGAAAAATATTATCATGTTAATAATAGTATTTACAATGTTTTTTAGTGGTGGTTTGATTCCATTCTATCTTACTGTTACCCATTTAGGATTGCTCAACAAAAGACTTGCGCTTATAATTCCAAGTGCTATAAACACTACAAACCTCATAATTATGCGTACCTCATTTAAAACAATTCCTGATGGTATTGAAGAATCAGCAACTATGGATGGTGCAAATGACTTTACTATTCTGTTTCGAATTGTTTTGCCGCTCTCTCTCCCTGTTGTGGCAGTAATGACACTATTTTATAGTGTCTCGCATTGGAATTCATGGTTTAACGCAATGATTTTTTTAAGAAATAGAGCGTTGTATCCTCTGCAATTGATTCTGAGAGAAATCCTTATTCTAAATAGTACTGAAAGTATGGTCACTGATATTTCTGCGACAGAGAAAGAACCTGTAAGCGAGACAATCAAGTATGCCACAATTATGGTTTCAATAGTGCCAATAATGATGATTTATCCCTTCTTACAAAAATATTTTGTTAAAGGTATAATGATAGGCGCGCTAAAGGGTTGAATTATAAGTGCAAGGGAAGCTAAAATAATTTAGAATATACAAGAAATAATCCTTGAATTTTATAAACTATTCTGTAAAAAGTTAAAGAAATGCATTCTTTTTTATTTTATAATTATTATGCTGTATTGATAATAATATAGCCAATGGATTTAAGGCGCTTAATCATGTTAATTGCGACATTAAATGCCGGGAGGAGGTTGAATTGATTGAAAAAAAAGCCGTTGAAAATATGCCTTGTAGGTTGTGGAAGAGTAGCAAAAAGTCATATGGAGGGTGCTATGGAAGTCCCTGAGTATATTGAAGTTGTAGCTGTGGTAAATAAATCAATAAGTAAGGCTTTAGAATTTCAGAAGATCTATGGAGTAAAACATGCCTTTTCAAGTTTTGAAGAGGCAGTGGAATTTGTTGAGTTTGATGCGGTTGATCTGTGTCTTCCTAATTACCTTCACAAAGAATTTACCTTAAAAAGCGCAAATGCGGGAAAACATATCCTTGTAGAAAAACCTATGGCAATTACTGTTGCTGAATGTGAGGAAATGATAAAAGCTGCAGAAGACAACAAGATTTCGCTAATGGTTGGGCAGAGTCGCAGATTCTATAATGCCGTTCTTGAATCAAAAAAGTTATTGGATAAAGGAGAAATAGGAGACTTAGTGAGTATAACCGGCCTACTCTTTGCATATCTTCCGAAGCCTCAAACTGAATGGTGGAAAGGGGTAACAAAAACAGGAGGATTATTAATACCTTTATGGGGAAACCATATTATTGATTATACTCTCTGGATGTTTAATGAAAAGCCGTTAAGAGTTTATTGCGAAAGCTATTCGGTGAATCCGGAATGGGAGGGAGAAGATGAAGTAACTATAATTATTGGCTTTTCAGGCAACAGGCACGCCACGATAAAGATGTCCTGGAACACAAGGCTCAAGGATGAAGCGTGGGATGGAGCAGGAAAAATGCTATCCTCTTCAGACGTAATGTATAAAAGGTACATACAGGGCAAGGAAGGCACGTTGATATTAAATGATGAAACGTGCCTTATGAAAAATGGCAAGATTATATGGGAAAGCAAGCAGGAATTAAGCAATTTTGCCATACAGTACATTGAATTTGCAGAATCTATTCTTGAAAAAAGAGATGCAATGACATCAGGCAAAAAAATAATTGATGTAATAAGAGTACAGGAAGCTGCCTTAAAAAGCGCATCTTCCCATAGTGTTATATATTTATAATACTGTTTATATATTATGTACTATTATAAATATTTTATTATGGAAAGTTTAAATAAAGTTTTAAATAAAAAAGAAGAAAGGATGATTTATTCGTGGCTCTTGAAATAGGCTTATCGGGACAAATGTTTGATAACTATACGATTTGGGATCATCTTATGGCTGCGGCTGATTTCGGTTATAAAAGTGTCGAATTAAGAAGTACGCATGTAAATCCATCTTGTAATAAAGAAGAGCTTGATAAAATAAAGGAATTCCTTTTAATGAAGAAATTAAAGGTAGGCTGTCTTTCATGCTTTACCGGTAACTATGGTTTACTAACTGATGCAGAGTGTATTGGAGCCTTTAATGTATTCAAGGAATATATTAAACTTGCTGTATTTTTTGAGAGTGAAATGATAAGAGTATGGCCAGCGTGGCAAGAATCGAGCGCTGCGCCTCCGGAAATATGGGAAAGAGCAGCCAAATGGATGAAAAAATCATGTGAATATGCAGCTGAATACGGTAAAAAGCTTGTTATGGAAATGCATCATGGCACATTGTGCGACAGTGTTGATAGTAGTCTAAAGCTTTTAAACATGATTAACTGTGATAATGTCGGTGTTACTCTTGATCCGGTGAATTTATACCAGGTACCTGCTGATTATTCATATGAGTCAATTAAAAAACTTGGAAGCAAAATATTTAATGTTCACATCAAAGATATTATAGAGCTTCCTTCTGATAGTTACCCATATTGTTTTAAATACTCGTATTATGTACAACATATAGGAAGATTTACAAAAGTAATACCGCCGAAAAACAAACAGGAGAGATTTTTTTCCCATAGAAGGATCAATCATGGTGGGATTGATTGGAGAGAAGTGTTGACAGCTCTGAAGAAAATTAATTATACGGGTTATTTAATTGTCGAAAGTGTATGTGAGAATAATAAAGATATGCCATCAGGTAGAAAACTTGCAGAAGTATGTTATAAAGATGTTCTACAGGTTCAAGAAATCCGTCAGCCTAGGACAGAAGAATGGAAGGTACCATCTCCTAGTGTGGAAGGCTTTCACGAAGTTGTTTCTCCGAAAAAAACCAAATGTGAATATGCTTATATGTACAGACTTAATCTTCCCGAAAGAAAAGAATATATTTTGAACTCAGGTAAACTTGAAATGAATGCTGTGCTTATAAATGGGAAATGCAGTATTAAATCTGATAAACTTGAGGAGTGTATGCATAAATTCGATAGTTTCTATATTCCCGGCAAAACAAGTATTAAGATAGCTGCTTTGGAAAATTGTACTTTTTACATAGGTGCTGCCGAATGCAATGGCATTGGCAAAGAATTTTTCAGAAAATATGAGAAAGAACTTCCTTTTGGAGAAATACGTCAGATACATGGCAACGGAATAAGTAAAAGGGAGGTCTATTTTACACTTAATCCGGAGATATCTGCTTCCCGCCTTATATGCGGAATAACTTGGGGAGGGAATGGATCATGGACGAGCTGGCCGCCTCACCAACACGGAGAATATTTGGAAGAAATTTACTGCTATTTTGATATGCCTCCACCAGGATTTGGTATGCATCTTGTTTATTGCAAACCGGGAAGAACTGATGAAATTACAGTACATATTGTTAAAGATGGGGATGTGGTGATAATGCCATATGGATATCATCCTACGGTTGCAGCGCCCGGAACGAGAAATACGTATTTTTGGATACTTGCTGCAAAAAAACCGGAATTTAGAAGATATGACCTTTCAGAACCTGATGAATGCTTTAAATGAAATCTGAAGGATGTGTATTTATGGAGTATTATTTATTTCCGAAATATTTTAACCATTTAAAAATAGAAGAACTGATGGAGCTATGTGCAGAATATGAGATTAACGGCCCTACCGCGTTAATAAGGGATGGATACTGGCTTTCGCTGGACAACTTTATGCACGAGTTGCCGAATTATATCAAAGCTGCTGAAAAATACAAGCTCAAGGTGAAATATGCGGAAGTGCCGTATAGTATGCTGCATCTTATAGAAAACCCGGACATTCTTACAATTCTTTCCGAGAATGGTATTCGTTTTGTACGTGTTGGTTATGTTAAAAGAAATACAACAGATGCAAGAAATCTGTATGAATTTACTAGAAGTTTAACGGAGAAAATTACAGATGTCGCAGAAAAAAGTAATATTAAAGTAATTATTCAACTTCACGGCGGCTGTTATCCACATAACGCTACTTCAGCATACCCCCTTGTGAAGGGATTGGATCCAAATTTTATTGGTATTAAAATTGACCCAGGAAACAATTATAACCAGGAAGGTTATGAAGATTTTGCATATCAGATAAGTTTACTAAATGAGTATATTGGAGCATTAGGAGCAAAAGATGCTTGCAGTTTGCGTATAACCAAATCCGAACAGGATGATAAAGGATGGAAAACATTTTTTGTACCAGCTTTCGAAGGACAAAGCAATTATAACAAAATATTTACTGAACTTAAAAAAATTGGCTATAATGGACCAATCATTTTAATGCCATTTTATGATACTGATAATTTTAACTTACTTTTAGCAAAATTCAAAAAGGAGGTTAATTATTTTAAAAATATAGAAAAGTTAACTTCAATTACAAATGAAGATAAAACCTGAACAGGTTTATGCGAATGCTCTTCAAAATATTTGGAGGGGGTAAATTTGATGATGTTAAAGTCAAAATATTTTTTAAGAATCTTCATATTTTCGAGTATAATAAGTATAATCCCCATTATTTTGCTTAGCATATTTTTTTACAATAAAACCTCAGCCGCAATTCAGTCAAAAGTAAATGAGAACAACATGCAAATGTTGATGCAAACTCATTTAAGAATCGAAAATATGTTGAAAGTAATTGATCATAATTGCATACAGTTGATAAACTCAAGCACCCTCAAGAATTTGGTTGACAAGAATTGGGATCCCAAATATTATAAAGAGATTGACAATTTAATCAATGAGATGAGCCATTTGCAGGCAAGCGAAGTAAACATTGCCGACGTGATTGTTTTGAATTATGCAAAAAATTGGGCAATAAACACTCCGGGATACTATTATTTGGATGAAAGTACCGCATTTGAAGCATATAGAAAGTTTCTGAACACTTCCGAGAATTACATGTGGACAATTAAGGAAGAGAATTATGAAAGCGTATTGTTCGGTGAAAATGAAACCAGTATGACAACTCAGGTTAGGAAGAAATATTTTATTAACCTTATACGTAAAATTAGAACAGCTTATAGGACTACAAATGGTTTATTGGTTGCCAAAATACCCCTAAATGAAATTATAAACAACCTAAAAAGCAAGGTAAATACAACTCATAATTTCATTATACTTGATCAAAATAATTATGTAATATGGCATAATGATGAAAGGTATGTAGGAGAAGATTTCAGTTTATCGGATTATGTTAGGAAGATTGATGCGCTAGGGACTAAAGAGGGCAATTTCAATATAAAAGTACAAGATAAAAGTTTTGATATTATTTTTATAAAATCAAGCTATAGCGGGTGGTTATATTTCTTTATAACGCCTTTTAATTATATTGTAAGAGAATCAAAGATTATGGGTCTGTTTACAGCAGCAGTATGTTTTGCAGTTATAGTTTTACTAAGTATAGTTTCGTTTATTGGTTCCAGAAGAATATATTTTCCTGTAAAACGATTATATGAATTAATTACGGAAAAACCGCGAAATTTAAAAGAAGTAAAAGAAGATACGGACGAATTTAAGTGCATTAATAATCGTATCCGGGAACTAATGAGCAGCAAAAAGGATTTGACATATAAACTAAAACTGCAGTTTGAACAATTGAAAGAGTATTTTTTGCTAAAACTTGTTCTCGGCGAAATGAAAATAGAAGAAATTTTAGGCAAAGTCGAATATTTTGATTATTGCCAAAATTGGACCTGGATGTGCGTTGTCACAGTTGATATTGATACTCTGGAGGGTACTTCATATACGGAAAAAGATAAAGAGATAGTTCTTTTTACTATTAATAATATTGTAAACGAAATTATGCCTGGCAATAAATGCTTAAGTCCCCTGGTTGTCAATTCCTTGCAGGTAACAATTATAGGAACCGAACAAGATTCGAAGATAACATTTATGAACTATGTTTATTCATTGGCGGAGGCGCTGCAAAAGTCTATTGGAAATTACCTTGGCGTTAAGGTAAGCATAGGCATAAGCAGACCATTTGGCAAATTTGAAAGCGTAAATACAGCATATCAGGAAAGTATTGAAGCTTTAAAACATAAAATATTGCTTGGGCAGGAAATGATAATTTTTTATGATGATATCAGGAATAATTCAAAACAGGTTCCCGAATATCCTGTTCAAATAGAATCGGATTTAATCAATGCATTGCAAGCAGGCGATATACAAAAAGCAAACCATTATCTTAAGCAGTTTATTAATGAAATCTTTGAAAGCAATTTAAATTACCTGGACTATCAAGTTCGCATAGGAAAGCTTCTAAGCGAGCTTGCATTTATTATAGTCAAAGAGGGAGAATCAATCCAAGCAATATATAATAAACAAACTTTTTTGTATGGGAGGCTTGTCGAGTCAAAAACCAGAGAAGAACTTGAAACCTGGCTTAGGCATGAAATTATTGAACCCATTGCCAGGTTAATTAAAGAAAAAAGATCGGCGCATGGAAAGAAAATATCCGATGAAATAACAAAGATAATTCATAATGAGTTTGATACTGACCTAACGCTTGATATGTGCGCGAAACGTTTATACTACAGTCCGCAATATGTAAGCAGGGTTTTTTACAATGAGACAGGCATGAGTTTCAGCGAATATTTAAAGCAGTATCGAATTGAAATAGCAAAGAAATGGCTGGAACAAGGCAACATGAAAATATCCGATATAGCCGAGAGACTAAGATATGCAAATTCACAAAATTTTATTCGCTGTTTTAAGAAACATGTTGGTTTAACTCCCGGTGAATACCGTGAAAAATGTAAGAAAGCATTAATTGGAAATACAAATAAAGTGGTATATACTGCATGAATAAAATCAATAATTTTAAATGTTTAATGGAAGGGGAGATGATTTGCGAGATGGGAAATAAATATGCAAGAACTAATTATACTGAATTATGCAAGCAAGAACTTGAAAAATTAAATATACGCGAAGGAATTGATATAACTTTTCACATGGTTCATATGAATCACCTGGATATGATATGGTACTGGCGCTTGCCTGATACAATAGAAATGTGCCTTGAGACAATAAAATGGAATGTAGAATTGTTGGAGACACAGCCCGATGCCAAGTACACACATGCCCAAGTTTTTACACTAAAGGTAATTGAAGAATTAGACAAGGAACTATTTGAAAGGTTTAAAAAGCTTGTAAGGCAAGGAAGGATAGAAATTGATAGTGGTCAGGTCGTAGAACCGGACCATAACATACCATGCGGGGAATCTATTGTACGACAGTTTCTCTATGGTCAGCGATATGTAAAAAAGCATTTCGGGGATTATGCAAGAATATGCATAAATTCCGACAGTTTTGGACATTCAAGAAGTCTCCCACAAATTCTTAAAAAGTGCGGCATAGATGCTTTTATATTCAAGCGCCCCGTCCAAAGTGTAGCAGATTTACCCGAGGTTCCATTTACTTGGAAAGGTATTGATGGTACGGCAATATTTGCTATGCGTTTTAACAATAAGGGGAATGGATTGCCAAATCTTTCAAAAGGAACACAGCTAAAAGAGGACGAAAATCCTTTACAGTTAAAAGTTGACTTGAATCTTTCAGCAGGTATTAGTGATTTCTTTGGACCGCATTGCATTTCTGATGCAGGTGGAGTAGCGCCTTATGTGGAACCTTGCAAAGGCGAGAGGTATACTTTAAAATACAGCACTCCTTCAGAATTTTACAATTCACTAATGGAAAAAAAGCCAGTGTTAAATGTTATGGATGTGCCACTGAATCGAGGAATGGAGGGTTGTTATACAACGCATATAGGCGAAAAGGAAAACTTGAGACGTGCAGAAAGAGAATTAAGACAAGTGGAGCTACTTTGGTCGCTTGCTGCGTTACTTGGGTATGGCTACCCTTATGGAGCATTAGAATCAAATTGGTGGAGGTTTAGCTTGATGCAGTTTCATGATGCATTGCCAGGTTCGACATCCGATAAGGCGTACAATGATGATATGGCGGTTTATCACGAACTTTTCTTAAATATGAAAATGTTAAGACGCAAGGCCCAGCTTATATTGGATAAGGAGTATGTTCAGGGAAGCTACCTAAGATCATTTTTGGTTGTTAATCCTAGGATGTTACATTCCGGGGGAATTGTGGAGACAGATATTGATATGATGATTAACCGTGATGACCCCGGCGATGAGCCAAATAGTATGAGGGTTCCTAAAAGTGGTATATTAAAAACTCTATCTGGAGCATTTACTCCATATCAAATAATTGAGGAAAGAACTTATCAGCGGTATGTAAGGGGGAGAATAATATTTGATGCTGGTAATCTTCCTCCATTTATGCCTGAACAATTTAATATGGCAAAACCTGGTGAAAGCAGCCAAATAGGTAATGGTAGCATAAATTTTAAGTCCTTTGTTAAAGCGGAAGGAACAATAATCGAAAATGAATATTTAAAAGTAGATACAGGCGGACCAGGAATTATACGCTCCATACTTAAGAAAACCAGTGGGTACGAGTATCTGAAAAGTGTAAGTTCAGCGGTGAGAATTGAGTTATGGCCTGAGCCCAGGGGTGATTGTTACAGCCTTGGAATAGATGGGCACAGGTATTATGCCATGCCGGAAGGAGAAATTACTTTACTTGAAAATGGGCCGGTAAGGGCTACATTACGCAAAGAATACCGGTGGGGCAAATCCAAATTTATAACTGACATTTCACTTTATGCGGGGCATGAGTGGGTGGAACTTAGGTTAAAAATTGATTGGAATGAAAAGGAAACATTGGCAAGGCTCTGTATAGAACCAAATCTTAATGAAGTAACCTACAGGAAATATGGAATACCGTTTGGTTGTGAGACTGCAACGGGAAAAGAAATAGAGATACCAGTTGTTGGATGGGCTGCTATAGGAAATGAAGATATAGGAATGGCAATAATTGATAGGGATAGGCCGGGTCATACATTTGTTGAAGATATGCTGAGAGTTTCGATCGTACGATGTTCAACCCGACCTTTTGACCCATGTTCTGATAGCGGGGAAATAAATGCATGTTTTAGAATAGTGCCTTATGAAGGTGGTTTTGAAACTTCAGGGATTCCTGCAATAGCGGATGAATTTTGCCATCCTGCCCTTGCATGGCAGGCTTGCTGTAAAAATAGTAAAGATAGCAGTTATGGAATGCCTTTCCCGCCTTTTTGGCTAGACGGAGACGGAATTATAACTTCCTCTTTCAAAGTATCGGAAAATAAAGATGGGTATATACTTAGACTTTATGAATCCCTTGGAAAGATTTCGAAGACAGTGATTAACCTCAGCGAAAAACTTTATGAATGTAAAATATATGAGACAAATCTACTTGAAGAAGAAGAAAAGAAATTGAATGTGAAAAATAATAAGGTTGAAGTTATATTTATGCCGTTTGAAATTAAAACACTATTGTTTAAAACAGCAATGAAGATACCCCCTATGAAGGAATATAACCACGAATCCGTATTCTGGCAGGAAGTAAATAAAATTAATAATAATGTTATCTGATTACAGTGTTGTTGAAAATAACATAAAAATTGTGAAAGGTGGATTTGACGGATGAAACGAGTAATTAATCTGAATGATATAAAAGAACATGTTGTTGCACATGTTAATACTTTGTGGGAAGAAGAAGGGGAAACTGGCGGTTTCCGGATGGGGGAACACGGGCCGGTTAACCTTCTCAGCACCACCGATACGGCATGGATTTTGTATTGCATCGACGCGGTAGATAGAATGTCGCCAAAAAAGGTGAAATGGATTAGATGGCTGCAAAGCAAACAAGATCCCAATCAAGGGTATTTTCAGTATGAAATCACTAAACATAATAAAGGGCATGCTTTCTGGCATACAACAAGGGCTTTAAATATCCTGGGTGCACAAATTTTATATTTTCCCGAGTACTTAAGAGAATTACTGGAACCATCAGGTCTTAGAGAATGGTTTTCCCAAAAGGACTGGTCCTCACCTAGTTCAAGCCATCATGAAGTTCTCGGGCTTGTTCCCATCCTTGCAAGCGTTGACAGTAGCGAGTGGACTGAGACCTTTTTTGAAGGGATAGAAGAACAACAGGATCCCGAAACTTTTACCTGGCCGCGTGGAACAGGAAAAGCAAACATTAGCAGGACTTTTGCATATACAGCGCTTCATATGGCTGCAAAGAAGCTACCCCGGCACCCAGAAAAGATAATAGACACTATTTTAATGCGACAGCAAGCGACCGGGTTCTGGGAAGAAGATCCGAAAACAGCTCCGAATTTTGGCACCATGGATTCTGCGTATCTTCTTACCAGGATTCCAAGTATCATAGGATACAGGCAAAAGGAAGCAATTGATTCTTTAAATAAATTATACTATGCATTTACGAGTTTTTTTACGACGCAATGGGATGTCCTAAAGCATGATACTCACAGATTACTTGCTAATGTGCACATATTTGGCTTACTAGCCGAAGCATTTCCGGAGCGCTTTAAAGCGTCAAAAAACTGGAGGTTTGACTGGGATAAAGTCGACATGTATAAATGCGATGTTATATACAAAGAATGGGTCAGTCAAAGATATTGAAGTATAGGAAAAGCATATGTGCAAGCGAAACAATATGCGTCATGCTCTTTGTAAATTTTACTTTTGTTTTTATTTTGATTATTTATTTTGTTATTAAATGATTATTTACATATTAAAGTCTTTATGACTAAAATTTAGTTAAGCGAGGTGATTAAAATTGAGATCATAGCAGTAGGTAACAATTAAGATCATTCATTTTCGAGCAACTCATTATCAACTACCACCACGAAACAACTAAAAAAGACTAAAAAAGTAAAAATTTTAAAGGAGGGAATAATTCAATGAAAAGCAATGTAAAGAAGTATTTAAAAGCAGGAACAATTATGCTTATCATCTTATGCCTTGCATCTTTTGTTTTCAATGGCTGCGTTGTAAAGCAAACCGAAGTGAAGCAAACAGAAGGCGAGGGCAAAACGGTAGAGACAACTGCCGAAGAGCAGAAAAAACCTATCAAAATCACTGTTATGAGTTCATATGATTCGGCTGAACCTCCAAATGTAGATACGCCTATAGTCTTAGAAATAGAAAAAAGACTTAATGCTGATTTTGATATTAACTGGATACCGACAAGCGTATGGGACGAAAGGCTAAATGTTACCTTGGCTTCAGGGGACCTGCCCATGGTATTGTTCGCAAAAAAGACGCCAACCATCATGACGGCTGCCCTTTCCGGGGCTTTTTGGGAAATAAATCCTTACCTGGATAAATATAATTTCCTGAAAGGAATCCCAAAGGTTACTATCGAGGGAGATTCCATAAAGGGTACTTATTACGGTATTTCCCGTTTAAGGGATCTTGCCCGTTCATGTGTGACTTACCGAGAAGACTGGCTTGAAGCTCTTGGACTAAAGAAACCGGAAACATTAGATGAATTTTATGAAATGCTTAGAGCCTTTGCTCATGACGATCCTGATAAAAATGGTAAGAATGATACTATTGGGTTTTTGGAAGATGGCCGTCTTTGGATAGTGGAAGACTTGGCAATATGGCTCGGAGCGCCTAATTTTTACATGGTTACGGAAGATGGGAAATTTATTCCTTCCCATGAAACAAAAGAATATTTGGAAGCATTAAAATTCATAAAGAGACTTTACGATGAAAAAATCTTAAACGAAGATTTTGCAATTTTGCCGAAATCAAATAGAGACACTTTTATACATAGTGGCAAGGTCGGAGCGTTTTTTGGTGCTGTCAGCAATTTCAAGGCTGACACAGAAAAGACACGTAAAAACGACCCTAATGCGAAATGGGACGCGATAATAAAACTTGGATTAAACCGTACCAGGGCTTGGGACGCAGGTTCGCTGGGAATGTATGTGTTTACAAAGAGCGGCATTAAGACGCAGCAAGAGTTGGAACAGGTTTTGGCCATATTTGATAAGATGATGTCAGACCCGGAAATTGTTACCTTGATTAGCTACGGAATTAAAGACGTCGACTATGTCATAGAAGACGGCTGTATTGTACGGAAGTCCGCTAAAATTAACAACGGCAACTTCAATTTACTTGAATGCGGCAAAAAAGTCAAGCTTCAAATACAAGTGAAGAAAGATGAGTCTGATTTAAGAGCAGAAAAATACCTTGAAGAAAATGAGAAAAATGCTGTTGGTAATCCTGCTTTTCCTTTAACTTCCCAGACCTACTTAGAAAAAGGCGGTGACCTGGACCCGCTGAGAAAGGATGCCAAGATAAATTTCATAATGGGAGAAATCGACGAAGCCGGATGGAAAGCATTTTGCGAAAAATGGCGCAAAGAGGGCGGGAATGATGTATTGGCAGAATATGAAGCAGAATATGCAGAATACGCAAAAAAGAAATGAAACTAAGTCAAGTTAAGTCAAGCTAATTTAAGTTAAAGCGAGTGGCAAGTAATTCATTTAATAGAGCTTTAAGGAATTAAATTAAATAATGGGCTGCGGCAGGAATGGACGGCAAAGATAATGTGTTGTTTATTCCTGCCGAACCTGATGTTATAATATTGCAATAAAGAGACAAATGAGGAGAAAAATAAGGACGAATAATTAATAATTGTAGTTTTAAGTTAAGTGTTGTATTAGGTGCGTGTATTATATGGTTGCAAGGAGAGAGCTTTTATATTTATGCGCAACGGAGGTGAAGTGCTTCTATGGAGTTAGCCGGGTACAAAAATTCAACTTTAAGGCGGAGCAAAAACATAGGTCGCATTTTAAGACGGCCATGGCTGTATATACTTATGATACCGGGAATAATACATATAATTATTTTCGAATACATCCCTATATGGGGATTAGCATTAGCTTTTAAAGACTACAATCCTGTTTTGGGGTTTTTTAACAGCCCCTGGGTGGGATTAAAGCATTTTTACAGGTTCTTCAGTGTTTCTTCGTTTTATATATTGTTTAGAAATACACTGGCATTTTTTGCGCTCAGCTTAATATTTTATTTCCCGATACCCATATTCCTCGCATTAATGTTAAATGAACTGAAAAATATTTACTTCAAGAGGACAATTCAAACAATTGTTTATCTCCCCCATTTTTTGTCATGGGTCGTAATAATGAGTATAACCTATGTCTTTTTTACTCCTGCAGGGGGAGTAATACCGAACTTGCTCGCTTCCATGGGGATGGGAAAGGTAAACATACTGATGAACCCAAAATATTTCAGGGCTATGATAGTAGGCCAGCAAATATGGAAAGAAGCAGGATGGGGTACAATAATATTTTTGGCTGCAATTACCGGAATATCAGTTGAATTGTACGAATCAGCAATTATTGATGGCGCTACCAGATGGCAGCAGGCAAGATACATTACCATTCCTTCCATAAGTAGGCTAATCGTGATAATTTTAATCTTAAGACTTGGAAATATACTGAGTGTTGGACATACACAATTAATACTGATGATGACGCCGCCGACAAGAGACGTAGGAGAAGTGTTTGATACCTATATTTACCGTAATGGAATACAAATGGGATTATTCAGTTATACAACAGCGGTCGGTTTGTTTAAAATGGTGGTAGGGGCTGTAATGGTAGGTTTATCCCATTCATTGGCTAAAAAAGTAAGGGGAGAAGGGCTCTTTTAAAAATACTGGTGGGGGGAGTGTTTATTTTTATATGGCGATTTATAAAAAATCACTGGGCGAAAAGGTTTTTGATATTTTTAATATAGCAATTTTAACTATTTATGCTTTAGCATGTGCGATACCTTTCATCCATGTATTAAGCGGATCATTTACTGCCGGTCACCTCATTACTGGGAAGGAAATTATATTGATACCCAAGAAATTTACACTTGAAAATTATAGATTTGCCTTCACCGTAGGCCCAATTTTAATGGGTTTGAAATCATCCCTGATTTTAACTGTATTCGGAACTATGTTCGAACTGGCAGGACCGATCAGCATGGCTTATCCGCTTGCGCACAAGGATTTGGTGGGCAGAAATTTTATTACCTGGATGATAATAATTGCAATGTTTACCAGCGGGGGCTTGATTCCTACTTATTTATTAATAAGGGCATTGGGGTTGCTGAATACGTATTGGGCATTGTTTATTCCGCAAGCCGTAGGCATTACCAATATAATATACTTTAGAAATTTTTTCAGCAACATTCCAAAGGAGATTGAGGAATCGGCATTGCTGGACGGCGCCAACGACCTTTATATTCTTGTAAAAATAATCCTTCCGCTGTCGGTACCTGTAATTGCGACTTTTACGCTTTTTATAGCAGTTGGTAATTGGAATGCATTTTTTGGGCCATTGATATATTTAAATGATTATAAAAAGTGGCCTATCCAGGTGATATTGCGGCAAATCACTCTCACGGCGCAGATAATGACTGATACAGGCTACAGCGCGTATTCCGGGTATGCGGAAGATGAAATGCCTACGCCCGAAGCGGTAAAATTGGCAGTAATTATAATTGCCACGGGGCCGATAATTCTTTTGTATCCCTTACTGCAGAAACATTTTGTAAAAGGTATTATAGTTGGCTCATTAAAAGGATAAGTTGGGTTCAGGAAGTTTTAATTTTAATAAGTGCAGTTTTAAAAGGAGGACGAAAAAATGGGCAAGGCAAAAATTATAAGTCCGTACCTAAAGGATGGGCTATGGGTGAAGGCAAATTTCCATGTCCACCCGGCGCCTATTTCAAATAAAACAGGGTATTGCGATTCAACTATTATCAGGGAATACATCAAAGCCGAATATAGTTGCATTTCGTTGGTTGGGAATAATGAGATTTATACTCTTGACGCAAACAGCGAAGATAATGGCATGTTAATTAGCGAAGCTAAAGGTACATTAAATAGTAGTGAGATGTTAAATGAAATTATAATCATCCCGGGATTTGAAAGCACTGGAGTTATCCCAGCAGTGGTTATAAATTCCTTGAGTTTCGATAATGGCGAAATCAAAAATGAAGATGATTTGCAGACGCTAATATATGAACAAATCAAAAATGGTGGAATTGTCTTTTTTTCTCAGCCTATGAGGTATTATGATATGGAAGAAAGATTTAAGCTTCTTTTAAACCTCGATGGTTATTTGGGCATTGAAGTGCTAAATGGCAACCTTGCTTTTGGCAGTTTCAAGGGAATTGGAGGGAATAATGCAAATTACAATGACGCGAATTATAATAAAGGCAATGAAATAGAGCTTTGGGACCGCCTGTTGAGCAGCGGCAAAAAAGTCTGGGGCTTTGGAAACGACGGGTTAGAAAAATGGAGTGAATTTAATACGGTATTTAATCTGGTAAAATTGCAAAAAGGTAGTTCGGTAAATGCGGGTAGAATTATAGGAGCTTTAATTGTGGGAAGTTTTGCAGTGTCTACTGGGGTAAGAATCAAGGATATTTCAGTTGAGGAGAATGAGATAAAATTGGCAGTGTATAATAGTCATGAAAACAAAATGTATATTGCATACGGGGAATACGGCAGGATACTAAAAACTTGCTATACAAAAGAGGATATTTTTGTTTATGAACCGGAAGGCGATGAGGGATATGTAAGGATGCAGGTAATATATGAGAGCGGCAAAACGCTTTTGACTCAACCTTTTTTTATTGAGTAATTGTTATTGAGATTCAAGGAGATGGATACAATGAGTATAATTATTGATAATCCGTACATAGAAGAAGGCAAATGGTATAAAGGTTCATTTCATAACCACAGCAAAAATTTTAGCGTTGATGAGTGTATATATTCGATGATTGAGGCAGGCTGCGATTTTTTGACAATGTCTGAGCACGACCAAAACAAGATGGAATGCATGAATTTTGCCGATAAAGTAGTTGTAATTCCGGGCTTTGAACAGAGCAGGGGGCAGAATCCCCATGTTGTAGTTGTAAACGCATGGCACAAGGAAGCAAGACATGTTGTAACTAAAAAAGATTTTCAGGATTTCATAAATGAGCAAGCCAAAGAAGGCGCTGTTGTAATAATGGCGCATCCGCACTGGCAAAGAGAAGATTATTGGCCTAAAGGTTATCTTGAGGAGCTGAACGGCTATATTGGTATAGAAATACTTAATTCCTCGTTAATTTTCAGCAAAGCGCGATTCGATGGCGAGCATGATTATTGGGATATAGCCGTAGATGTCTGGGATAGGCTCCTTAGCAACGGAAAAGTGGTATGGGGTTTTGGGAATGACGATTTTCACAACATGAAAGAATTTAATAAGAGTTATAATATTGTAAAGGCGGAGAAATTATCTAGAGAAGGCATAGTCGAGGCTGTAAAACGTGGAAGCTTTGTTGTTACTGCAGGCGCAGATATTGAAGATGTATTTGTTGATAAGGATACGAATGAAATAAGCATTCGGGTTAAAAGCGGATGTCAAGAGAAAAAGATTTATTCGGCAATAGGGAAACACGGGAAAATACTCAAAAGAGTTTTTACTGTTGATAATTATTTCAGTTATAAACCAAGCGGTTTTGAAGGCTACGTAAGAATACACGCACTTTTTGAAAGCGGCAAAGCTCTTTTTACGCAGCCGTTCTTTATAAGAGAAAACTAGTTTGATATGCTCAATTTATATATTTTACTATTTGCATATTAGTCTTGAACAATAGAAGAATTAGTGCTTTAATTAATTCGTATATACTTTATGGTGGAGGGATACTGGTGAAAAAAGCAGTATTTATGCTGAAACAGAACAACAAGGAACAAAGCAGAAAATTGATAGAAAGGGTATATACCCCTGAAAGCATAGGCAAAATAAGCAAATATGCCGAAATATACCCTGAAATTGTTGGCAAGGGAAACTTTGAGGAGCACAAGGAGTATCTTAAGAATGTGGAGGTTGTATTTTCAACCTGGGGTATGCCAACGTTGTCGGAAAAAGAAATTGAAGAATACCTTCCCATGCTCAAAGTGGTGTTTTATGCTGCAGGCAGTGTCCAGCGCTTTGCCCGTCCTTTCCTTAACAGGGGCATAACTGTAGTAAGCGCCTGGGCTGCAAATGCAGTGCCGGTTGCAGAGTATACGCTATCACAAATCCTGCTGGCAAACAAAGGTTTTTTTCAGAATGCTGCTATAACAAAAAAAGATTATTGTTCAGCGAGAAAGTACTCGGAGATGTTTCCGGGCAATTATAACGTAAAGGTGGGAATACTGGGGGCAGGGATGATAGGGACAAAGGTTATAGAACTTTTAAAGCCTTTCAATATTGAGGTGCTGGTATACGATCCCTTTCTTTCCGATGAGAGGGCAAACCAGCTGGGAGTAAAGAAATGCAGTCTGGCGGAGGTTTTTTCACAATGCCAGACGATATCAAACCACATAGCGAATCTTCCGGCTACGGTGGGATTGCTTAATAAGGAACATTTCAGCAAAATGCTTCCTAATGCTACATTTATAAATACAGGAAGGGGAGCGCAAGTAGTGGAAAAAGATTTAATAGATGCGCTGAAGGAAGTACCGACAAGAACAGCCGTGCTCGACGTGACCAATCCTGAGCCGTTGCCTTGCGACAGCGAGCTTCTTAAAATGGAGAACGTGATTTTGACATCCCATATAGCCGGCAGCATGGGCAAGGAAGTTGAAAGGATGGGATGCTACATGGCAGAAGAATTTTTGCGTTATATTGAGGGTAAAGAGCTGAAGTATAATGTAACATTAAAAATGCTGGAAACAATGGCATAAAATAAAAAGTGTTTCACATTATCCAAAGAAAAAACAATAGTACATATCGTTTGCGACAATGTCCCGATGCATCATGGAAAACAGGTGCAGGAATGGCTAAAAAGCCATCCTCGGTTTGTATTTCATTAAATTGAAATGGCAGCTACAGAAGCTGAAGGAATATCACCTGTGAATTACCAGATGGCAGCTATTGTTCTAGTTGCTTTGCCTATAGTATCAATATATCCGTTTGTTCAGAAGTATTTTGTTAAAGGAATACTTGTGGGTTCAGTAAAGGGTTGATTTCATATAAAGACTTGTAAAAGCAAGAACATTTATTATGTTATTCAGGAGGTGGTTTAATGGCTAGAAATGCTTGAATATTATCAGGAAAAGCATTATAGTGGTATTAAAGAAGTCCTTAGATATTTTATAGGATATATATGTATTTTATAGGATATATATGATTGTTCCTGTAGTTAGGATTTGGATTTATAAATCGAAGTATAAATTTATAAGTGGAGGTATACAAAATGAGCTGGGATGCAAGGTTTGGGTTTTTCTGGTATAATGATGAGGAAATTTTTAAATTTAGCCAGGAGGATTTTGATAAAAAGGCTAAAAAATTTGCAGATGCTGGAATAAACATAGTTATTACTTTTAGCTGCACTCATTTCAGATGGACTATGCGTCCATATTGGGATAAGATTGGAAGATGCCTTGAACAAATAGTAAAAGCCTGCCACAAGTATAATATTAAAGTTGTAGAGCACCATAGTTCACATTTAACCTTCGATCCTTTAAACAGTGAAGACTGGGACTATATGGAGAGAGTTCTGAATAAAAGGCAAAGTAGTATTAACTCATGGGAAGGTATACGGGATTACCTGGCTGAAGACCCCATAATAGATGGTGAACCTCTTTCATCATTCAGACAGATAGACGGTAGAACAGGAAAATGGGCCCGCTCAAGCTACCACGGCTATGCAATGTGTTTCAATAATCCTAATTACAGGAAAGCTTATTTTTCATATTTGGAGGATGTCTACAAGACCGGTATTGACGGCATAATGACTGATGATGTCCAGTGGTTTGGCGATGGTAATGCATGTGCATGCCAATACTGTAGAAAGTTATTTAAGGAACAGACTGGATATGAGCTCCCACAACCTGGTGAGGCATGGTATAAATTCTATGGTGATTATGATAACCCTATTTATATAGCATGGGAGAAATTCAGAAGAAAATCCACAGCGGATTTTCAGTATGAGGTAAATAAACACTTTAAAAGTCTGGGACTTAATCTTTTAAGGCCTAACTACGTTTCTCATGCGCTAATGAGCAACCCTACAGGATACCCATTTGATGCAGCAGCATCAATCTGGGACTATGTTTTCCAGGAAAACTGCTATTCAAGTATAATAAGGTACTCATGGCCTGCTTTTGCAATGGAAGCGGTACACAGGTATGCTCTTGGAGAAAGGAATAATGTGCCTTCAATGTCAATGTTCTATCCCGACAGAGAGGATTCAATGTATTTTGCATGGGCACTTTCAAGAAGTTGGGGACAAATGTTCTTAGCTACACCAGAAGGTATGGACTTGAGTCATGCGGAAAAGAAATTCAGGGATTTTGAAAAAAAACATTTCTGTATACTTGATAACCTAAAAAAACATGCTGATATAGCTTTCTATTTTTCTATAAAAACCCGGGATTATATAAAAGATTCTCAAAAAAATAATATGAGTGTACTCTATTCATGGATGCAAAGTGCATATTTCAAAAATCATTCTATAGATATAGTATTTGAATATGATGATATCAAAAAACTTATGGAGTATCCGGTAATTATTGTACCCAATGTTTCAATGATGAGTAAAGAAGAGATAAATAACCTGAGAATTTTTGCAGAAGAGAGTGGAAAGCTTTTGATTATTGGAATTCCTGGCCTAAGGGATGAGAACGGTATTAAAAGAGATATTGATGAAATCTTAAGTTTTCTTGGAATTTCTGGTGATATCTCACTATATAAACTTAATGAAGAGAGAATAGAGGATTGTGTTTATAAGTATAATGGTATTGAGTTAAATTTAAGTAACATTAAGTGCAACTATATAATTAATCGTGGGCAACAGACAAATGCTGTAATGACAACTTCAGACGGCAGTACTATAGGAATTTGTAGTAAGGTAGGAAAGGGTGAAATAATGTGGCTTGTTAATTCTTTCGGGAATGAAAAGCATCAACCTGAAATACGTGCTGACAGATGGTTTAAGCATGAGATAAGAGTGAATTCTCCGGAATATGTAGTAGATGAACTAAAAAGAATACCGGGTGAAATAATTGACAGTTTAGTTGAAAATAAATTACTGAATATTATCGACTGTCCCGAAGGCTTAATAGCTACTTGTTTCATGGATGAAAACACTTCCAGATATATTATTCATCTTGTAAATACTGAAGGAACTCTACCTAAAGATTCTTGTGATGTAGGGCATAGTGATATAGTTCCAGCGTTTACAGGAAGCTCAGAGTATACAATAGCAAGAGATTTAATTATTGAATTGAGAAAAGACGCAAATACAAAAGTTGATTCTGTAAAGCTTTATACTCCTGAAAGGAATTACTTTAAGAAAATTGAGTTTACTTATGGAAATGGTAAAATACTAATTAATATCCCAGGCAAGTTCTTTAAAGGTTATGCAATTATCGAGATCAAGCTTGCATAGAACTGCCAATGAGGAAAAGAGTAATGAGATATAGGCTTTTAAATATTTGTACAGGGAGGTATAAAAATGAAGGTATTGATAATGACAGACCTTGAAGGTATAAGTGGAGTAAATACTATGGAAATGGTTTCAGAAGAGGGAACACCTGGGCATAAGTTTGCACTTGAGCGTCTTATGTTTGATGTGAATGCAGCTGTAGATGGTGCTTTTGAAGGTGGTGCTGTTGCTGTTTATATTAGAGATGGCCACGGTGGTGGAAAAAATTTTATTAAGGAAATGCTAGACCCGCGTGCAGTAGAGGTAGATAGTACAGGCTGGCAGGAGATAATAAAAAGTGGTGAAATCAATGCATTTATGTTAATAGGTGCGCATGCTATGGCAGGAACAATTAACGGTTTTTTGGATCATACGCAGAGTTCAAAAGCGTGGTATAATTATATAGTTAATGGACGTAAATGCGGAGAAATAGCGCAAGGAGCTATATTTGTCGGAGCTTTTGATGTGCCTTTTGTCATGGTCAGCGGTGATCAGGCTGCCTGTGTTGAAGCTAGATCTTTCCTTGGTGATATTGAATGTGCAGTGGTTAAATATGGTATTGGAAGAAACTATGCTCGATTGGTTGAACTAGATGATGCTCTTACAAGAATTAAGAAAGCTGCTAAAGATAGCCTAAAGCTTATAGGTAAAGTTAAACCATATAAACCTTTACTACCACTGGAAATTAAGCTTGAGTTATATCGTTCGGATATGTGTGATGAATTGATGAAAAAATACGATAATATTGAGCGTCTTGACGCTCGAACCGTACGAAAACTTGTATACAAAGTGGAGAATTATAGAGATATTTTATTTTGAAACTCATATTTCGTTAACATATAAGGAGTTGAGGTCAGACACCTTAACGATGATGTTATGGTGACACTTGACTTAAACGTATGGTTAAAATTTATGTAATATTATTATATAATTAGATAAAATTAACAATATAGGCACTATTAATAGGATAAAAATAAAATTTTTATGATTCAACAGGAAGAATAACTTGTTTGAGCCGATATTGCTAACGCCGGATGAATTGATGGGGAGGGATAATTATAGCGTATAGAGATCCGATTGTTGAAGAAGTCTGGAAGTCAAGAGAGCAGTTGTTGGAACAGCATGGCGGTCTGGAAGGATTTCTTGAGTATATCAAGAAGCAGGAGCAGGAACACCCGGAGAGACTGGTTGACCCAAAGCAGGTTAAGAACGTAAAGGACAATAATAGAATTGCATTGTGATGAATGGAGGGCAGGACAGTAGTTAAACCGTCCTGTTCGCTCGAATATTATGACGATACGACGAGAGGTTGAGCAACTTCACATATTACATCCGATAACTTATTGCTATTATTCTTCCACACGAATTTGGAGTCGGGGAACAATTCCCGCATAGAATTCTCCATTACTTTTTCCTGTTAGTATTTGGCTTATGAAGGCTCTTATTTTTCCTGGGTTTTTTCTTTTTTACTCACGTATGTGCGATAAAGATCTCATCAAAAACGAAAATGCAATCGTATCCGTGGTTATTCCAAAAGAGCAGGTGCAGGCGGTGCAAAGTGATCGCTTTATGGAATGCACTTTCAATGGTTCGTTACCTTTGTCCAAAGTATGATTCCATTATACATTTTCAGTGTAAGTTTTCAAACCTTTTTGGTTCTAGCTATGCCAGTTTAGAATATAGTATGATGCAGTAAAAAATCAGAACAAATAGCAAGTATACCTCCTTTAAATGTGAATTTGACTATTCTATAATTATTTTAGGTGTAAGTGTGCATTTCAAAATTAGGTTAATTGTGAAGTTATAAATAGATTGACAAAATTGCAAACGTTTGATACTATTATAATAACGCTAGAATAAAAAAGGTTATTTAAATCTATATGTATCACCGTAAACGTTTAAGCCATAAATGGTATATTAAGGGGGATTATATGAATATCAAAGACGATGAAAAGTGTTACATTAATCATGAAAAGATATTAAAACTTGGGTTGATTGGAGCCGGGCGCATTGGAAAACTCCATGCCGAGAATATAATATCGAGTAATTGAAGTAATGAATAAATAAAAATCAAAAAATGGCGGAGGGAAAAAATGGGAAGAATAAGAATAAAAAGCCCGTATTTTGGAGAAGGCAAATGGGTGAAAGCGAACCTTCATGTTCATCCGACGCCTGTTTCGGAAGATACCGGGTATTTTGGTGATAGGATTATTATAGAATATATAAAGGCAGGATATGATGTTGTTTCGTTGACCGGATGGGGGAATGTGTATTTGTGTAGCAATTCCGGGGATGAAAAAAACGGCATGCAGAATATTGTACTGGTTCCCGGGTTTGAAAAAAAAGCTGATATGCCAATGGTTGTATTAAATTCAATGAAAACCGGCGTTGACAGATTTGATCATGAAGAAAATGAAAAAGAAAATGAAACCAATAATAAAGAGCATGAAGCGGATAATAGCGGAAAAGATAGTAACAGGGGAAAAGATATACAAAAAGCGCAGGAGTTTATTGATAGTCAAAATAAGGCCGGAGGGCTTGTTTTTTTTGTACAGCCGATGGAATTAAGCGGGTTGCAAGAAAAATTGGAATATCTTAAAAATCTTGATGGTTATGTGGGGATAGAAATCCTAAACGGGAATATTGCTTTTGGGAACGGCTCTAAAATAGATAAAGAACAGGGCAAAAAATTTAGAGAATATTGTTCTTCCGGTATTGAAATTGCTCTCTGGGACAGTTTGCTTGATAGTGGAAAAAAGATCTGGGGATTTGGGAATGATGGACTGCAAAAATGGGGAGAATTCAATTCGGTGTTTAACCTGGTGAAATTGCGTGGAGGCCGTTCAATATCTCCCGGAGGGGTTATAAACGCCCTGACGAAAGGGAGTTTTGCCGTGTCTACAGGGGTCAGAATCAAGGATATTGCGGTAGATGAAGATAAAAACACTATAAGCCTGATGGTGGACAATAAATTTGAAAATAAAACGTACATTGCATACGGAAAAGAAAGAAGAATACTGAAAATGTGCTGCACAAAAGAAGATGTTTTCTCTTACAGTCCTGAAGGTAATGAAGGATATGTAAGAATGCAGGTAATTTATGAAAGCGGCAAAACACTTCTAACCCAGCCTTTTTTCATTGAATGAGATTTAGATTTAGTAGTGAGATTTAATAAGCTTTCAAGGGGGTTTAAGGATTGAACAGTTGCAACGGGAAAAAGATTGGCATTAGCTTTGGCAACAGGGTAAGTATTGAGGAACTGCCCGGAGCTCTCAAACTTGCGGCAAAATACGATATTGATTGCATTGAATTGACACCGGAGTTGGGACCTGTATTGATAGGAGGTTCATTAAACTTGAAGGTGTTGAAAACCATAAAATCCATACTTTCCGATTTCCCATTCGGTTATACTGTCCATTGCCCGGGCATGCAGAATATGAGGGATTTAAACAACCTGGAAATGCAGCATGATATATTCAGAGCAGGGCTTGATTTTACAAAGGAAATAGGAGGTATGGTATATGTAGCACATTTTTCCCAAAAATCGGAAGATGAGAGCGTAGAAAAGGTATTCGAAGAAGGCATGGCTAAAATGGCGGATTATGCAGGGAAAGTGGGCGTTGTAATAGGTGTTGAAAACATAGAAATAGAGCGTGTAGAGCCTGTCTTGAGTCTTATCAGGAGAATTAACCACAAGAATTTGCAAATGACCTTTGATTTTGCACACTCTTTTCTGGCTTCAAAGTACTATGGTTACGATTTCATGGAATCCGTAAAGCAGGCAAAGCCGTATATAAAACACGTGCATATTCATGATAATATCGGGTTGTATGATCCTGACAGGCTTGTAAACAAGCAGCGTTCATTGAAGGAAAGGCTGACAGTAGGGAGAGGCGACCTGCATCTTCCCATAGGATGGGGTTTAATACCTTATGATAAAGTGTTTGATGTGCTGAAAGATAGTTATAACGGAGTTTACATGCTGGAAAATGATGTTGGACAGAATGAAATGTTTATAGAAGATACGCTGAAAACTTTAAAAGAGTTGATATATTGAGATTAAACAGCAGGCGAGCGAGGGGAGACATTAAAACAATGAAACTTGCCGTAAAAAAGTGTGAGAAGAGGTGGCTTAAATGAGTATTATTGCTATTGACAATCCGTATATTGAAAAAGGCCAATGGTATAAGGGGTCGTTCCATAACCACAGCGAGATTTTCAGCGTCGGGGAGTGTATATGCTCCATGATTGAGGCAGGGTGCGATTTTCTTACAATGTCCGAGCATGACCAAAATAAGCCGGAGTGTATGGATTTTGCGGATAAAGTAGTTGTAATACCGGGTTTTGAACAAAGCACGGGGCCGAATCCCCATGTTGTTGTCGCAAATACATGGCACAAAGGAAGAAGGTATACCGTAACGAAGAAAGACTATCAAGATTTCATAAATGAACTGAATAGTGAGAATGCCATTATAATAATGGCGCATCCTCACTGGCAAAGAGAGGATTACTGGCCTGAAGGCTATCTCGAGGAATTATACGGTTATACCGGTGTGGAAATACTTAATTCGTCAATAATATTTGACAAGGCCCATATTGACGGTGAGTATGATTATTGGGATATTGCCGTCGATGTATGGGATAAATTGCTAAGCAGCGGAAAAGTTGTATGGGGATTCGGGAATGACGATTTTCATCACAGAAAAGAATTTAATAAAAGTTATAATATTGTCAAGGCGGAAAGGCTGAGCAGGGAAAGTATAGTTGAATCGGTAAAAAGAGGGAGTTTTGTTGTTTCAACCGGCGCATGCATTGAAGATATATTTGTTGATGACAATGAAATAAATATACTGCTTAAAAGCAGCATACAGGAGAGAAAAATATATTCGGCCATTGGAAAGAATGGGAGGCTGCTGAAAAAAGCGTTTACAACGGAAAACCGCTTTAGTTACAGGCCGGATGGAACTGAAAGCTATGTGCGGCTGCACGTGCTTTTTGAAAGCGGGAAAGCCCTGTTTACACAGCCGTTTTTTATAAGGAGTTGTTAAAGGAGGGTGCTGGTTATGAAGTATTCGGCTTGTATTGAAATGCTATTTACGGAATATGAATTTACCGAAAGGATTAGAAAAGCAAAAGAGTGCGGATTTGAGTATTTTGAATTCTGGACGTGGAAGGACAAAAATTTGCCTCGCATTAAAGATGCCATAGAAGAATCGAAGATTAAAGTGGCAAGTTTTTCGGGCGATGACGAGTTTTCCATGGTAAATAGGGAAGAAAATGCTGAATATGTCAAGTTTGTTGAAAAGTCAATAGAAGCTGCAAAATCATTAAATTGCAATTACCTGGTGATTCATTCCAATGCCTTGGAAAAAGACGGTTCGGCTAAAGAGGTGCATGGAGTTGCTTCAAAAGAAGCAATGCTTATTAATATGTATGAAGTACTAAAGCAATTAAAACCCATAGCTGAGCGGGAAAGAATATGCCTTGTCCTTGAACCGTTAAATAGTATTGTTGATCATAAGAATTACTTCCTGGATACGCCGGAAGAGGCTTTTGAATTGATTAAGGCAGTAGATTCCGAGTATATAAAAGTACTGTATGATATATACCATATGCAGATAATGAGAGGAAATATAATTGATATAATTGTAAAAAACATAGAAAATATAGGATACATACACGTGGCAGATGTGCCGGGAAGGCATGAACCTGGTACAGGTGAACTAGCATTTAATAATATATTTAAAGCTGTTAAAGATTGCGGTTATCAAGGTATTATAGGTTTTGAACTATGTCCTGTAGATTGTTCTAGAACAGCAATTGATAAGATTATGGAAGTAATACAGAGAAGGTAAGATGTTTTATTGTACTAAAACTAATTAATTTTAAAATTTTAATAAAATTAATTTTAATAGCTTCATTTATCGGAGGAATGTCATTATGAAGATTTGTTTTAACCAGGCTACTACAATGAAATATTCTAATCTTAAGAAAGATTTAATGTTATGTGAAAAATATGGTTATGACTTAATTGAAATCAGACTAGATAAACTTAAAGATTATTTAAATGAATTTTCTATAGAATCATTGGCTCATTTTTTCAATAACAGCAAAATTAAACCCTATGCTTTCAATGCCCTGGAGTTTGTTACATTATTTTTCACATTAATGATTCAATGGATATGCCAGCCGGATGGCTTAGGGACAGGCACAGGGTATGGCCTGGGGATGGGGTAATAAATCTTGAAGAAATTATTAAAGTATTGAAGAAAATTGGATATGACAAAATGGCTTCAGTAGAATTATTTAATGAAGAATATTGGGAATGGGACATAGAAAAGACCATTAAAACAGGTAAAGAAAAAACTGAAGCTGTACTTAAGAAATAAAGGACCTATTCTTTACCGGTTTAAACATTTTAAATTAAGGATATAAAGGATTGGTGATTTATATGAATAAAGATCTACCTGCCAGGAGTATATTCCCAAGCTCCACACCAAGATATCCGAACCTCTGGATATATGTAAGCTGCAGAATGGTCGAGAACTACGATAAAGCATTGTATTTTGTTGTTGAGAGGTTGAAGGAATGTGCTGAAGTTTACAATGACTTTGAATGTTTTCATATAGCTGAAGGTTGTGATTATTTTACACGCAGAAGAGGACTTTTTCCTGTAGAATTGGGTGAAAGAAGCCATGACCATGAGCTGCATCTCAGGTTCTATTCTGCACCTTTAAAACGTTGTAAGCCACTTGAAATGTTCGGCGATAAGTTTTACAGAATTGCAATAAGTGTGCATTTTGAGGTGGACAGGCCTTCTGGATTACATGCATATGTAGACGAGTGCCCCATATGCGGATGTACCGGCGAATACGAGAAGTATTTCGGGGCTGAAACAAGAGTAAAGAATGAAAATGTCCATGATCCGCTGGGACTTGACCTTTTGCTCTACGGTAAAGTAAGGGGTAAAACAACGCCTGTTTTTAACGGTATTAACTTTTTTGAAAATTCATATAAGATGATTATTGAAGAATTTAAACCCTTCAGGGAGGATATGAATACTGCAAAAATAGGACAGGTATTTTTCCTGTCAAAAACAGGTAGATGAGGGTAATGGCAAGATAATGCATCATCCAAAGGTGGAGAAAGGATAAAAATGGTAGTTCCTGATATTTGGGGTAAGGGGAGCATATTTGCCTTATTACCGTTGATACTGGTCTTTTATTCCCAGGATACCGTAGTAGGTATTTCCGGCAAATATGCCAGGCCTGTCGTATATATGGCACAAAGCTGTTAATATGTTACTAAATGGTGATTACTATCCTTTTACTCCTTTCAGCAAAAGCAATGAAAAATGTCTGGTGCGGCAGTTTGACATATCGGAAACAAGTGAAGGATTTATACAGTAGATTGATAAAATACAAACGTACTACTGGCTTCGCCAGGATATTTTTTTTCTGTATTCGCTTGGCGAAACACCCAGGTATTTTTTTAATAACGAAACAAAGTGTTTCACATTATTATATCCCACCATGTATGAAATATCATAAATCTTTAGGGAGAAATCATCTAAAAGTTCCTTGGCCTTGTTAATCCTTATTTCGGTAAGATACCTGATAAATGACATCCCGACTTCCTTTTTAAAAACTTTGCTGAAATAACAGGGGGTCAACATAACTTTTTCCGATACATCCTGCAATGTTATATTCTTCGAATAGTTTCGATGTATGAATTCTTTTGCCAATTCCATGTCTTTTCTAACATCATAGTTATTGCTGTCTATAAGGTTAGCTGTCGAGAGCAAAAAGCTCGCAAACCATTTTTTAAACTCTTCCAGTGTTTCCATTTGGTTAAGATAGTCAAGAACGGTATATTTTGTACCGAATACATCTTCAATACTGTAACCGTATTCAACTAATATTCTTACGGGAATTTCCACAAACTGCAGCATAATGTCTTTTATTCCCAAATTATAAAGCATCCTGCTTTTTAAGACCAATTCGTTCATTTCTTCAACTGTCTTTTTTATTTCTTCAGCCATACCTGCCCTTAATATGTGTTCGATTTTTTGTTTATAGGCAAATAAACTATTATTATCAATACTGCTTTTGTAAGAAGGTATTTCGCCGTAAAACAACACTTTTATGTTTTGACATATTATTGCATAATTTAAAGCGGTTACGGCTTCATTATAACTTTCAATTGCCCTGTTAATATAATCAAATGCGCTGCCTACGCCGAATGTAACCGAGACGTTGTACTGTTTATTAAGCTTTTCACAAGCATCCATGAGAAATGTTTTAACACTGCTTTCATCATATGGATGGCTAAAGCCCAGAAAACCTGTTACCAGGTTTTTTCTATCCATAAATGATACAATACTTACAAAATCTTTAGGAAAATCTTCTTCAATTAATTTAACAATATTTTGTTCTTCGATATTATCAGCTCCATTTTCATTAGTATTTCTTGCAGTACTTGTATATTTATTATGAATATTAATTCTTCCAGCGTACATAATTATCTTTTTTTCAAATAAATTAATACCTTTTTCTGCACATTTTGCTAAAAATTCTTCGGGATTATCCAATATGCCTGATATTAATGTTTCCAGTATTTTTTTTCTTTCATACAGGTTAATTTCTTCCAAAGCCCTTGTTTTCTTTTTTGTTTCGTCTATTTCATTACATGCTTTTTTAAGCAAAAGCACAATTTCTTCTTTACCGAATGGCTTTAAAATATAGTTCTTAACATTAACTTCAAGAGCCTTCCTTGCATATTCAAACTCGTCATAAGCGCTCATAAGGATAACATATGTGTCCTTGTTAATTTTACTTATTTCCTCTGACAGTTCGAGTCCATCCATAACAGGCATCCTTATATCAGTTAGTACTATTTCAGGTGACGTTTTTGCGTATATGTCAAGCGCAGTCTTGCCATCCTGGGCAGCTCCTACGACCCGCACTCCCAGGGTATCCCATGGTAAGCTTTTAACAAGACCTTCCTGTACCCAGGGCTCGTCGTCAACAATAAGTATTTTTTTGAACATAATTACACAGCCTCCTGGTATATTTTCTTCTTCGCGGATTTATTTGTAGGAATTTTAAGGATTACTTTTGTGCCTTTATTATAAGTACTTTCGATATTAATGCCGAACTCGCCGCCATAGTGGAGCTTTATTCTCTGGTTAATGTTCTTAAGCGCATAGTACGCGTCTTTTGTGTTTTTCGAATTGCTAAAATCAATTAAGTTTTTCTTAATTTCTTCCAGCTTGTCTTCCTGAATTCCAATTCCATCATCTTCCACCGTAAAAACCATTATGTCGTTTGCTTCCATGTACCCGTTTATTTTGATGCACCCCGGTCCGGATTTGCCCTGGATGCCGTGAATTATTGCGTTTTTGATGATAGGCTGAAGCAAAATATTCAACATTTCATAATCATACAGCTTATTATCAATGTTAATATTTACATAGAGTCTGTCTTTGTACCTGATTTTTTGTATGGTGATGTAATTCTCGATTTGTTCGGCAACTTCTTTAACAGTTATTATATCCTTCCCTTCGCTTAAAACCAGCCGGTAAAATTTTGACAGGGATATGACCATTTTTTTCAAATCATCCATGTTTCCCAGTTCTATCATCCAAATCATGGACTCAAATATATTATATATAAAATGAGGATTTATATTTGCCTGGAGAGCCTTTAGTTCAGCCTCTGCAGCAAGGAGTTTCTTTTCATATAGTTCATTGATAAGTTTGTCTATAGTTTCAATCATAGAGTTAAAGCTTTCATACAACTCTCTAAATTCATCTTTCCTTTTATCTGTAATACATACATCAAATTTTCCTTCCCTGGCTTTTTGCATGGCAGATTTTAAAATGGATATCGGCTTATAAATAATCCCTGTAATAATAATTATAAATATTGCACCCAGTATAAGTGCCATGAAACTTGCAATCATTATGTATTTTTTTATGGTATTAAAGGTTGAGAGCATTTCTGCTTTATCAACAATGCTAAGAAGTTTCCAGTTGCTTATATCTATTGTGTTAAATAATACTATTAAATCCTTGCCCTTAAATTTAAGTTCAAGTATCCCGCTTTTATTTGAAAACAAATTGTTTTTAATATCGCCAATAAAAGGATTTAAATCAGTTGCACTTATTTTTCCCTCGGCAGCTATAATGTTGCTTGATAAAATTGAATCATCGCTATGCGATAATACCAACTCGTCTTTATTAATAATCAATACTTCTTGGGAAGAATACAATTTTATATATCTCTTAAGGCTTCCGCTATTACTGATTCTTGTAGGGAGATATTAACAACTCCCAGCGGTTCGCCAAAATAATTCCTTAGCTTTTAGACTTGAACTTGACATATGCTTGTTGTGAATGTTAGACTTTTAATGTAAACGTTTTGGAACTTTTATAATGAGCTTCTGCTTTATTCTAAGGGGGAGAAAATATTAATGGCTGTTACACTTAAAGATATTGCAAAAGTGGCGGGGGTTTCTTATGCTACTGTATCAAGGGCTTTAAGCAACCATCCTGATGTAAACGATGAAACACGAGAAAGGATTAAAAAAATTGCAAAGGAAATGAATTATGTTCCAGATCCTTCGGCAAGGGGTTTAAAGGGTAAAAATACTAATATGATAGGACTAATTGTACCTGATATATCCAATCCCTTTTTTGCAGAACTTGCCCTGGGGGTAGAATCTTTTGCAAATGAAAACGGTTATTGTGTATTTCTCTGTAATACAAACTGGGACTATGAACGGGAGAAAACATATGTAGATGTTTTAAATTCAAAAAGAGTTGACGGGATAATTATTTCTTCAGTAATAGAAATGGCAAGTCATCATACGGACTTATCAATTCCAATGGTATATGTTACAGAAGGACCAAAGCATGACGACATTTATTACGTGGGTATAGACAATAAAATGGGAGCTGTGATAACTGTCGAATATCTTATTAAACTTGGCCACAAGAATATTGTATATATAGGAGGTTCGGAAAAAACAAGCACTAATAGAGAAAGGTTTGAAGGCTATAAAGAAGCTATGATTAAACACGGTTTTACGGTTGATGCTAATATCCAAACGTTTAACAGTTTTAGCCGTGAAAGTGGATATAAGGCTACGATGGAAATCCTGATTAACAGGAAAATTCCTACTGCAGTATTTGCAGTAAATGATATAGTAGCTTTAGGTGTAATACAAGCTATAGAAGAATTTGGGCTAAATGTTCCCAAAGATATATCTGTTGCCGGGTTTGATGATATATCATTTTCATCCATGCATAGGATAAAACTGACAACTGTTTGCCAGCCAAAGTTTGAAATGGGGAGAATGTGTACCGAGCTTCTTCTAAAGCTGATTAAAGGACAGGAAGTGCCAAGAAAATTCAATATTCTCCAACCGAGCCTGGCAATAAGAAACACGTGCAGCGCATTAAAAGGTTAAAAGGAAAGGCAAGGCTAAGCAAACCTAAATAATGAACCTAATACTTGACTCCTGCAGCAATCTTCACTTTTTCCTGGTGGGCAGCATCTACTGCTCCATCTACGTGACGTGTACTGTTTCTAAAATGTATATCAAAGTGTCCGGGGAAATTATTATTTTCTATATAGGAAATATCATGAGGCATAGATGTCATTGACGCTGCTATTTTCCTATTATCCACCTCAACAATTATTGCGCGGGTAACCCATGAGTAACTGCCGCCCCATAGCGTTTTTATTACATTTGAATCTAGAGATGATAAAGGCTCACAGTCAGCGTGGTTTGCTCCCACTGTCCTTTTAATTTTAAAGGTATTTCCCGTAATGAAGTCCCTGACCACCGCGGTTTTCCCTATAGGGAACAGGTATTGGGCTTCTGTCCACCAGTCGAGGTATTCACCGTACTGGGGTCCTGGTGTAGGTTTAACCGGAATTTTATGCACAGGTATTTTTAGCTTTTGTCCTATCATTAATATACTGGATTCCGACAGTCCATTGGCATTAAGAATTTCATATTGAGGAATTCCGTATTTAATACTTATACTCCAAACAGTATCTCCGGATTGAACAGTATGGGTGATATACGACACTTCCGGTACCTGGGGCAAATATGGGATATACAGGATTTGTCCAATATATATTAAATGCCCCTCCAAACCGTTGAAGAGCTTTATTTTTTCAATAGAAGTATTATATTTTAATGATAATTGCCATAAAGTGTCACCGGACACAACCCTGTACTTTATACAACTTGCAGGAATCCGTAGTACCTGGTCGATATATATAATATCACTGGAAAGCATGTTGAGAATTTTAATATTTTCAATAGATGTCCCAAAGTATTCTGCCAACATGGAAAGAGTATCTCCTGCCTTAACCTTGTAGTTAATATTTTTTATACCGGGGCCGGTATCTGCAGGAATTTTTAATGATTGCCCTACATAAATTGTTGTACTTTTTAGATTATTAAGTGAAATAATTTCATTTACTGTAGTATTAAACTTGTTTGCTATCAGCCAAAGACTATCTCCGGCAACAACCGTATAAATAAAATAATCGTCTTCGCCTGATGCTACAGTAGTAGTTGATACTGCGATAGAAGGACTGGAAGCTCCTGAATTAATACAGGGCACCATAAAGCATACTAATATTGCAATGAATAATTTGCAAACTTGTTTAAACATACTTATATAATTCATATAAAGGTATTCATCTTTGTACTTATTTTTTTGCTCCCCATTAGTTATCTTCATCATCGTATTATAATCCTATTCCTTATTATTAATAGATTTATATTTATTTTTTATTACAAAGATAAAAAATATGAATGTTAATTTATGGTAACAGACATAATGTTATGATTTGTTATATTTTGTAGTGTTAATACAGTATACCAAGATGTATATTGTTACAAAGGCCGGTAACATCCCATTTGAAATTGTCATATATTGTATGGGTAAAGGTAAAGGGCATTAAAACCGCTAAGATTCAATACCTAAAAGTCCAATAGTATATGGACGATGATAAGAAGGGAGTAATAAATATGGTCTTTTCAATATGTATACTTGCATTATCTTTAAGTATTGACGCTTTGGGAGTTGGAATGACTTATGGGTTGAGGAAAGTTAAAATACCTTTACTGTCTGCTATTATTATCTGTATGTTTTCCATATTATATTCAGGAGCTGCCATTTTCCTCGGTAAATACCTGTCTTATACTATACCGCCAAAGATATCAAAGCTATTAGGTATTATCATCTTAATAATTATGGGATGCTGGATTATTCTTCAGAGCTTAATAAAGAATAAAGGTAAAGATACCTTGGAAATGGGCAACAATGACCAGTATAACCATGATAAGATGAATAGCCGGGATAAAACATTATTGAAAATTGTAATAAAGTCACTGGGCATTACAATACAGGTACTTCGGAACCCTTCCGAATGTGATATAGATAAATCAGGTATTATAGATATAAAAGAATCTTTATTGCTTGGTCTTGCATTGTCAGTGGATGCTGTAGGTGTGGGCATAGGAAGCGCACTTTCCGGATTTCATTCATCGATTATACCGTTTGCAGTTGGACTATTTCAAATGGTATTACTACGTCTTGGGACCTGCATAGGTAACCGTCTGGGTGAGAATCTGGCAGATACAGGAAAAGTGAAAGAGAAATTCATGGCAATTATTCCCGGAATTTTGCTAATAATATTAGCTATTATAAGGACTTATTAAAATTGATAACACCAGCCCGGGGGCGCATTTTTTTATATATGACCCATATAATGACAGAAACATTGCGGAAGGTCTCATAGAGCCTGTTAATCCGACGAGGGATAAGCAAATCAACTGTTTGAGCAAAATAATTACATTGATGTGCTATTAAATTTTATTCAAAATTATTTTGCGAGTTTGATTTGCCCCGAAGTGAATTTACAGGCTCTAGAGGCCTGGAGCACCGTTTCTGGAATATAATGGGTCATGGGAAGAAAATGCGCCCCCAGCCCGATTACAAAAGATTGGTTGATATTTGTATCATAAATATTATAAAATAAAAGCATATGAATGTAATTGAGTATACAAAGGAGGTTATTTTATGGCGAATCCGGAAAGCATTAAACTAAATCCACCCCAGAACAGATTAAGGGGTACACTTCCAAAGGTAGGCATACGTCCTACTATTGATGGGAGGCGCAAAGGTGTAAGAGAATCTTTGGAAGAACAAACAATGAATATGGCAAAAGCTGCAGCAAAGTTAATTACTGAGAATTTAAGGCATCCAAACGGTATGCCGGTAGA
Organism: Bacillota bacterium; assembly: GCA_013314855.1. Classification (NCBI taxonomy): domain Bacteria; kingdom Bacillati; phylum Bacillota; species Bacillota bacterium. Next base: position 57,214 of record JABUEW010000003.1, read on the forward strand.
GTGCGTTATTGCTGATGCTTGTGTAGGGGGAGTAGCTGAAGCAGCAATGGCTGCAGAGAAATTTGAAAGAGAAGGAGTAGGGGTATCATTGACCGTTACGCCCTGCTGGTGTTATGGTTCGGAAACCATGGATATGAATCCCTATACTCCGAAAGCCGTATGGGGGTTCAATGGTACGGAGCGACCGGGTGCGGTATATCTCGCCGCAGTGTTGGCTGCCCATAACCAGAAAGGACTGCCTGCATTCAGTATTTATGGCAGGGATGTACAGGACAAGAATGATACAAGTATTCCTAAAGATGTGCAAGAGAAGATACTTAAGTTTGTTAAAGCAGGGCTTGCAGTTGCTGAAATGCGCGGCAAATCTTATCTTTCCATTGGATCGGTTTCCATGGGAATTGCAGGTTCTATAGTAGATGCAGACTTTTTCCAGAACTATCTTGGAATGAGAAATGAATACGTTGACATGAGCGAGTTTATTAGAAGAGTAGATGAAGAAATATACGATAAAGAGGAATTCCGGAAGGCATTAAAGTGGGTTAAGGAAAATTGCAAAGAGGGTCCTGATAATAACCCTCCTGAAATTCAACGTTCCAGGGAACAGAAAGACAAAGATTGGGAAATAAGCATAAAAATGGCAATAATTGCTAGAGACCTTATGATAGGAAATACAAAGCTTGCTGAAATAGGTTATGGTGAAGAAGCCCTTGGCCATAATGCAATTGCAGCGGGGTTCCAGGGTCAAAGGCAATGGACTGATCATTTTCCCAATGGGGACTTTATGGAAGCTATACTTAATTCTTCCTTTGATTGGAATGGTATAAGACAGCCCTTTATACTTGCTACTGAAAATGATAGCTTAAATGGTGTAGCTATGTTGTTTGGGCACCTTCTTACCAATACTGCCCAAGTATTTGCCGATGTGAGGACTTATTGGAGTCCTGAAGCTATTGAAAGGGTTACAGGGATTAAGCCTTCAGGATTAGCAGAAAATGGCTTAATCCACCTAATAAATTCCGGTGCAGCTGCATTGGACGGAAGCGGAGAGCAAACTAAAGACGGCAAACCTGTCATGAAACCTTTCTGGGAGATAACCCCTGAAGAAGCCGCAAAATGCCTGGACGCTACATTATGGAGACCTGCAAGTGTCGGGTATTTCAGGGGAGGAGGATTTTCATCGGACTTCCTTACAAGAGGAGGAATGCCCATAACAATGTCAAGAGTAAATATAATAAAAGGCCTGGGCCCTGTACTCCAGATAGCTGAGGGTTATTCTGTCGGATTGCCCGAGAAAATGCACGAAATACTTGATAACCGCACAGACCCGACCTGGCCTACAACCTGGTTTACACCAATACTTACAGGGAAAGGTGCCTTTAAAGATGTTTATTCGGTAATGGCCAACTGGGGAGCAAACCATGGCGCATTCAGCTATGGACACATCGGTGCCGAACTTATAACCCTGGCATCCATGTTAAGGATTCCCGTATGTATGCATAATGTTTCAGAGGATAAGATTTTCAGGCCCAGTGCATGGTCCGCCTTTGGAACTAATGACCTTGAGGGCGCAGATTACAGGGCATGCATTAACTTTGGTCCCCTGTACGGTAAAAAATAACCCTATACAGTAGTAAATTGTATGTTTCCTGTAATAATAATTTAATCCAAATTTAATCCGGGGATTTTTCTTTTACCCTGGGTTTTTCTTTTTTATTACGAAAATATATATACGAAAATATAATATAAATAAAAATTATATAATTAAGTAGGTATTAATTATGTATTGTTTTATGGTATAATTTTGTTGTCCAAATATGGTTTTAAGTAAGCGAATTCGTTTTGCTCAAGGATTCGTAGAAGTAAATTTTGTACTAATGCTTATTCCGGAGGCAAACAATGGTGTATGCTTCAATTAATGATAGAGTAGAAAAAATAAAGGGTAATGAGGAAGAAATCAACAGATTTGTTGAGGAGTACAAACCATTTATTGCATCATGTACGGAGAAATTTATTGGGAAATATGTAACATATGGGGAAAGTGACGAGCTTAGTATAGCCCTCATTGCCTTTGTTGAAAGTATAGAGTCTTTTGATTCATCTAAAGGTAATTTCCTGTCTTTTGCACAAAGCGTGATTAGAAAACGGCTAATAGATTTTTACAGGAAAGAAAAAAAACATATGAATGTAATATCTTTAAATGGGCACTATATTGAAGAAAGTGAAGAAGAAATCGATTTTAGTGTAGAAGAGGCATTGAACAAATACAATATTGATGAAGTTAGTGAATATAGGAGGCTGGAGATAGAAGAACTTAAAAAGGAACTACTACAATGGAATATTACGTTTAAGGATTTGGTGCAGGCTTCCCCGAAACACTCAGATACCAGGGAAATATGCAGGAAAATAATAAAGCTGGTAATTTCAAAACCTGAACTTGTAAAGCGTATTAAAGTTAAGAAATATCTTCCTATTGTAGAAATAGAAAAGAATCTAAAAATATCCCGTAAAAAAATCGAAAGACTTCGAAAATATATAATAGCTGCGGTTGTTATAATTACAGGAGATTATCAGTACATAAGAGAATATGTAAGGGATTATATACAGGGGTAAGTCATGATGGGTGATGTTTATGAAAGCTTTAGTGGTAGAAGTTACAAGTAAATACGCAATTGTATTAAAAAGCGATGGTGAATTTGTAAGAATCTCGAGAGTTAAGGATAATAAGGATAAAGAGCTTAAAGTTGGATATGAGATTGACCTTTCTCAGTGGGAGAAAACTAATAGAGATATTAATAAAAATGCATTAGTTACTTCTGTTATGAGAAAGGCAGCATCTATAGCTGCTATATTCTTAGTGGTTTTTTGTTTTAGCTATGGTGTTTACAGTTATTACAAACCATATACCTATATCAGTGTAGACATAAATCCCAGCGTGGAAATTACATCCAATATGTTTGACAGGATTATAAATATTGAAGGTATTAATGAGGACGGTAAAAAAATTGTCTCCCAAAAGGAGTATAAAAATAAAAATATAAGGGATGGTATTGAAGATATAATAGGAAACGCAGTTAAAGCAGGATATATTAAGCCTGATTATGAAAATGTAGTATTGTTAACTATTTCAAGCAGAGATGAAAGAAAATTTGATAAGCTGGAAAAAGATATACAAGAAGTTGTAAGTGAAGAGATTATTGCAACCGGAATTGACACAAGTGTTTATATTGAGAAGGTAGAAATGAATAAGCATGATGATGCAAAAGTAATGGGTATATCGCCGGGAAAATATTTATTACTTGAAAAGTTAAAGGAGAGTGACCCCCAAATTGAATATGAGGATTGGAAAGACGAACCTGTAAAGGAGATAATGAAATCTATTATTGATAAGAGAAAAGAGGAGATATTTAGAAACAAGCTTGAAAAAATGCAGGAAAAGGAAGAGCAGGAAAAGGAAGGGCAGGAAAAGGAAGAGAAGAGCGAGGGGAAAGGGAAGAGAATGGAAGAAGAAACAGTTAAAACAGAAGAGGAAATAAAAGTGGATGTGGATAAGGGCAACGCTAAAGGGAAAGAAGATAAAGATGATGAAAATGATAGGGTTGAAAATGAAAATAACAGTAATAACAATAATGAAAGTAAGAATAAAGAAGATAAAGAGAATAGTGAAATCAAAAATGAGAACATGAACAAATCCGATAAGGAAAATATAAAAAGAGGCAAAGAGGTCAAGGAAGGAAATAATAAAAAAGAGGGGAATAATAAAAATAAAAGTAAATAAAGATAAAGAAACAATAAATAGTTATTTACATTAATATTACAAACTTTACATTAATGTTACATTTTGGAAATACACTGGAAAGTTAGAGGCCAGTTTCGAATAAATATAACAAAAGGGAGAGGAGGCTTTTATCTATGAAAAAAGTAGTAAAAATTTTAAGCGTTGTTTTAGTAATGGCTCTTATTTTAACTTCCGGTGTGACTGTTGCATTCGCAGACAGCTGGAAGAAATCCGGTGAATCTTTTTGTATGAAGGAAATTGAAAAACTAAAGAAAGAGTATAAAAAAAATAAAATTCCCGTTGTAATTAAGTATGGGAAATTTCTTATTCCAACAAGACCTTTAGAAAAAGCACTTGGGGTTGATTTGGAATGGGATGAGGAAGAAAAAATTCTAACTATAGAGAAAGGTAAAACTACTATAGTAATAAACTTGGAAAGCGGAGATATAAAAGTCAATGGTAATAAGGTAGATTTAGGGAAATATGGTTGGACAAATAATAAAGGCAGGTTTGTACCAATAAGTCTTATATCTAAGATATTAAGAGACAGGTTGGGAATAGATGAGGATGACAAAGATGAAGATGAAGACGAGAAGGAAGATGAGGATGAAGATGAGGATGAAGATGAATATAAAACAGAAAAAATTACAATTATTAATGACAATGTAACCGGTACCGGAAAAGGACAGTTCGAATATGTCGGCGACTGGAAATATGGGGAACAATCGGGAGCCTATAACGGGGATAATCATTGGTCTAATACGGAGAATAATTACTTTCTTTTCAGATTTACCGGTAATCAAATCAGGTTATATGGTGCAAAGGCTGATACTCATGGAATAGCAGCCGTGTCTATTGATGGAGGCAGTGAAGTTCTTATTGATTACTATGCAGCGGAAAGAACAGATAATGCGTTACTGTATATCAGTCCGGAGCTTCAAGACGGCGACCATGTTCTTAAAGTTAGGGTAACAGGTGCAAAAAACAGTAACGCAAAGGATTACTATGTAACTGTAGATAGGATAGAAATAGTTGAACTGGTTAAACGGCAGGGAGCTTTAGAAGGTGTTGTTAATAATGCACCGGCTTCTGTAAACTTAAGTCTTCAGGGTAAAATTGATTGGGTCCATTGGGGATTTAATGGAGTTTCAGCAGTTAACAGGAAAGTAACTAATAAAGCTACACCTGACATTAGTAATTATACGAAAATAGGGAATGGAACCCTTTCTTGGGTTTCAAGTAATCCTGTTAAATATTCATGGACTGATGGGGCCCCAACACCCACAGTAATAAATACTACCTCAGCCATTTATATGTCTAATGTGGGAAGTGGTTTTCAGTTTACAGTACCTGCAGATACGAAAGAAAAGGTATTAAAGATATATGTTGCTGCATGGGATGCCACAGGTACCATTGAGGCAGTGTTAAGTGATGGTAGTGCAGCACCCTATACCGTTGATATTGTTTCCGATTCAGGTATTACTTGTAAAGTTGTTACAATAAGGTATAAGGCTGAATCCGTAGGGGAAAAGCTAACTATAAAATATACTGTAAAAAGCACTAAAGGCAGCAATATCAATAATATAAGCCTGCAAGCAGCCACGTTGAGTTAACCATTAAATAATAGACAGCCGGACATTCGTTAGACGTTAAAATATACCCTGTAAAGTAAATTAAGAAGGTTATAAGTTCAATTTATGCTTGCATATCAAGGGTTTCAAGGTTTCTTGAAGCCTTTTTTTATGCCTACTTTACTTGCAACTTTACTTATTGGAATTGTTTATTACGGACTTTAGCAGCTCACTACGTCTGTTAGCTGCTTCACGTTTCATCTGTTCGTTTACATGTCCATATTTATCAAGAGTGGTTGAAATGTTTTCATGGCCTAAATCGTTTTGGAGTGTTTTTATATCGGTACCGGCCTGTAAGCTTAACAAAGCAAAGGTATGCCTTAAATCGTGTATTCTTATCTTTTCAAGTCTTGCTCGTTTTAATATACCTTTCAAAGTTCTGTCAAAGTTCCTCGGTTGAACATGGTTTCCTGTTTCCGTTATGAATACAAGGCCGTTTTTAAAATGTTCTGCAATTTGTATATCATTCATGCCTAAATTCCTTAATTCTATTTCCTGTATGC